>DASYEA010000104.1:0-3882 GCA_036499265.1 Schlesneria sp.
GTTGTCAAAGCGTATGAAGTCCTGGGCTACGAGGCTGAACCGTCCACCGCCGCCTATCGTGACAGCTACTCTTCCATCTGATCACAAATGCAGATCACCACTGAAACATTTGGCGATGTTGTCGTCGTCCATACGCCGGACGACCTGATGGAGGAAACCGCACGTCTACTGTCGGAGGCGGTCGAAGGGCATCTTCACAAGGGTAGTTCCGCGATTGTCTTGCAGATGGATCGCACGGACGCCTTTGACAGTGTTGGGTTGACAGCGATCGTGAATTTGCAGGATCAGGCTCGCCATGCAGGGGGGGCTGTCAAGATCAGCGGGTTGCCGGACCTGGGCCGCAAGATTTTCGAAGTGACACGACTGGATCAGCGATTTGACCTCTTCGATTCGGTCATTGATGCCGTAGCGAGTTTCCGCTGATGTCCGTAGCCACACTCACACCGCTTCGTTCGCCGCTGTTGTCGCGTCCGAGACTTGGCGACCTGCTGGTACGTCGAGGATTTCTGACGGCCGAGCAACTTCAAGAAGCATTGCGCCTTCAAACTGAAGGCGGTCAGACCAAGCTGCTGGGCGAACTGCTGGTTGCTCGAGAATTTTGCACTGAAGAGCAGATACTCGAATGCCTTGCCGTCGAGTTCCAGATTCCATTCGTCCGCCTCGATCCCCGCTTGTTCGATCCAAAAGTTGTTGAACTGTTGCCACGGGAATTTATCGAGAAGCACGTTGTATTGCCGTTATTCAAAGTGCGGAATACGCTGACTGTCGCGGTGGCGGAACCCTCGGATGTCTTCTTACTGGATCGCCTGAAAGCGGTTTCACGTTGCGATGTCCAACTAGCCATTGCTTCGGCCCGGGATATCCGCCGCACGCTGCAGACGTATCTGCCGGATACTCAAGTCTTCGTCATCGACAATAATGTCGACGATGTGCAGGGTGACGCGATCGAACTGATCGAGGAATCGATCGACGATATTGTCAATTCCACGACCTTGGCCGGCCAAAGTCCGATCATCCGGTTGGTGAACTATTTGATTTATACAGCCGTGAAAGAGGGGGCGAGTGATATTCACATCGAGCCCACCGAACGCCAGATGCGAGTTCGATTTCGAGTCGACGGAGCGTTGCAGAAGGCACTCGAACTGCCGGGACATATCGCTCCCGCGATCGCCAGCCGAATCAAGACGATGGCGTCGTTGGAGATCAGTGAGACGAATCTACCGCAGGATGGCCGCATCCACGTGATGATGGAAGGTCGTTCTGTCGATTTGTGTGTCAGTACGTTGCCACTGACACACGGCGAGAAGACGGTCATGCGTATTCTCGACAACCGCAACATCCCGATGTCGCTGACTCAACTCGGCTTCAGCAGCGAGAACTTGGAGCGATTCCAGCAAAGCATCAATCGACCTAATGGAATCGTGCTAGTGACGGGGCCGACAGATAGCGGCAAAAGCACAACATTGTATGCAGCGCTCAACACGGTGAGCACGATTGAAAAGAACATTTGCACCGTCGAAGATCCTGTTGAATTCCAGATGCAGCTCGTTAACCAGTTCCAGGTGAACGAGCAAGCCGGCCTGACATTCGCAAGTGTTCTACGCAGCCTGCTTCGCCAGGATCCTGATGTCTTGATGGTCGGCGAAATGCGCGATGCGGAAACGGCCAGGATTGCAATCCAGGCGGCACTCACGGGGCATCTGGTGTTTAGTGCGATGCACGCGACCGATGCCTGCAGTGCTGTTATTCGACTAGCCAATATGGGCTTGGAAAGCTACTTGATCAGTTCGTCACTGAGTGCTGTTCTGGCCCAGCGCTTGTGTCGCAGAATCTGTGCGAAATGCAAAGAGTCTTACGAGCCATCACGCGCGATGCGGACAATCGTCCAGCAGATAGGGCTCGACATCGACCATTTTTATCGGGGAGCAGGATGTTCCCGCTGCCGAAATACGGGTTACACCGGCCGCATCGCGATCCACGAGTTACTTGTCGTGGATGAGGCCTTGCGCGAGATCATTAATGTGAACGCGACACTTCAGTTGGTGATCGATCATGCGAAAAGAAGCGGGATGATTCCGCTCCGGCATGACGGACTCCGTAAAGTCAAAGAAGGACTGACGACGATCGAAGAAGTGTTGCGAGCCACTGACGAAGGCTGGGTGCCCGTCAGCGTGTCTGGTAAAGGGGTTGCAGGAAACGCGGTCCTGTAATTTGTGCATGCTGCCCCTGCGAATTGCCTGTTACAGTCGCGTCACCGTTTCGTGCAAATTAAGCAATGCGCGAGCGACACTGGTCCACGCGGCGAGTTCGGTTTTGTCGATTATCGCGGGAAGTGGTGCCATACCAGTTCGTGGAAGTTGCTCGGCGGCTGCAGAGTTTGCACGGAATTCCTCCCGGTGCTTCGCCAACAGTTTCTGCAGGATTGCTAGCTCATCGGCACTAGGGGAACGCGATACGGCACGGCGGAAGCTCCAAGTCAGTCGAGCATCATCTGTGGAGCCGCCATCCTTCAGGATCATTGTCGCGAAAACTCTTGCCGCTTCCACGTAAGTCGGATCATTGAGTAAGGCGAGTGCTTGTTGCGGTGTGTTGGATCTGGGACGATCCGCCGTACATTCCTCGCGACTTGGTGCATCGAATGTCATGAGCGATGGATGCAAGAATGAACGTTGCCACCAGGTATATAGCCCGCGACGGTATTGCTGCTCACCTTTGTCTGCTTCCCACGATCGTCGCGGGAAGTTTAAGAACTCCCAATATCCGTCCGGTTGATAGGGTTTATCGCTTTCGCCGCCGAGTCGCAGTGAGAGCAGGCCGCTAATGGCCAGCGAATTGTCGCGAATGAACTCCGCATCCAGTCGCAGTCGATTTTGAGCAGACAGCAGTCGATTGAAGGGATCCTGCATCCGTGCGGCTTTGGTTTGGACGGAATTCTGACGATAGGCTCCGGAAGTCACCATCAGCTTGACCAATTGCTTCACGTTCCAACCGCTCTCGCGAAAATTTACCGCCAGCCAATCGAGTAGCTCGGGATGTGTCGGCCACTCTCCCTGGCTGCCGGCGTCTTCCAGTGATTTCGATAGTCCATTGCCGAAGAGCAGTCGCCATGTTCGGTTGACGAAGATGCGACTGGGCAGCGGGTTGTCAGCCGCTACCATCCAGTTCGCCAGATCCAACCGACTCGCTCGCCGCTCGCCTGTGTCCAGCTTCCCGAGGAATGAAGGAATTGCCGGTGGCACCACTTCGCCAGAGTCATCCTGCCAATTTCCGCGCGGCAGGATTCGAACCATTCGCGGTGCGGCGGAAACAGTAATTAGGCTGGCGGGGATATTCTTCGAATACGCATCGCGCTGGCTGTTCCAGTGCTGCACTTCGGCCCTTTGGGACTGGAAGCGTGCCGATTGATCTCGCAAGAAACCGACCAACTGCTTCGCTTCCGCGTCCGTCTGATCCGAGGACGACTTAGCGATTGTCGCTCGCACGGCCGGTGGAACCCATTGTGAGGCGGGTTTGTCCGCGGACGTTCCGCTGATTCGAAGGCGACCAATTCCATGCTGCGGATACTGCGATTTGAATTCCAAAACCACGACGACTGATCCGCTGACAACCTCAGCCAGTTCGAACACTGCCTCGTGTGATTGGCCGGTCTGTGGCAAGATTGCCCAGCCGCTGCCCCCTTTGCCGTCGATCGCCGTGCCGATATCGTGTCCATTCTGAGAATGATCGGCGACAGCCTTCGCGATCTTGACCGCGACAGGCTTGTCATTCGCGCCAGTTCGCAGCACTTTGAACTCGGTCAGCACGAAATTTCCATTTGGCGCCTGGCCCGGTCCACGTGCGGGTAGCTCTTCATCGGGGATTGCTTCCAGCTCGAATCCCGTC
>DASYEA010000105.1:0-3280 GCA_036499265.1 Schlesneria sp.
CAAGATTCGTACGAACTGGATCGCCGCAAGTTTCTAGCGGCCGCCCTTTCTTTGATTGCGAGCACGACGATGTCGAAAGCGGATGAACCGTTGGCACCACCAGACAAGCAGCCGCCCCATGCCAAGACACCAGAACCGCCAGCGAAAACGGTCGGATGGGCCATCGTCGGTTTGGGACAATTGGCCCTCGAAGAAGTGATGCCCGCGTTCGCGAATAGCAAAATCGCTCGCCCGGTCGCTCTCGTCAGCGGTCACCCTGACAAGGCGAAGAAAGTGGCTGCAACCTACGGCGTCGACCCCACCAGCATTTATGACTACAACACCTACGACAAACTGGCTGACAATCCCGAAGTGGACGTGATCTACATCATCCTGCCGAACAGCATGCACGCGGAATACACCGTCCGTGGTTTGAAGGCGGGCAAGCATGTTCTGTGTGAAAAGCCGATGGCAACTTCCATCGGCGAATGCGAACAAATGATTTCTGCTGCGAAGACTGCCCGAAAAAAGTTGATGATCGCCTACCGACTGCGTCACGAGCCGTTTAACAAAACGGCGATTGAACTTTGTCGCAAGGGTGAACTTGGCAAGTTGAAGTTGATCACGGCATGCAATGGCCAGGACGTGAAAGCTCCCAATATCCGCTTAAGTAAGTCGCTTGGCGGAGGACCACTTCAAGATGTGGGGATCTACTGCGTCAATGCCTTCCGCTATCTGACTGGCGAAGAGCCGGTCGAAGTCACGGGCTTCGCAGCCCAGCCGAAAGAGGATCCACGTTTTCGCGAAGTCCCCGAGAGTGTGGCGTTCACACTCCATTTTCCTTCCGGTGTCATCGCCTCAGGAGACTGCAGCTTCGGGATCGCGGAAAGCCGCCGCTATCGCATCCAAGGGACTGGCGGGATCCTCGATCTGGAAAATGCCTTCGGCTATCGCGGGCAACGCCTCAGCGTGCAGAACGAAGACCGCATCGCAGAAATGAAGCTGACGCCTGTGAATCACTTCGCGGCTGAAATGGATCACTTCTCGGAATGCATCCTGGCAGGCAAAGACTCCACAACACCGGGCGAAGAAGGACTGGCAGACCTACGTGTCATGAAGGCAATTGAAGAAGCGATCCAGACCGGCCGCAGAGTGACAATCAAGAGCTAATCAAAATAAGGTTCGGCGCCACACAGGGTTTGCGTTTCGTGTGATTCGCCCTCGTTCCCAAGCTCCAGCTTGGGAACGCCAGTCTTCGAAGCTCTGTTTCGCGTCCACCCAACTGATCTCGAACTAGAAATCCAACAGAAAGTGCCAGCAGACGAGGAACGCGTTTTGCGGGCGGGTAACACCTCCTACGCTATCGGAAGGGCGTGGTCATTCCACTAATTGAATGAGTCCTCTCGTGGACCGTAACGAACGGCCACACCCATCGACCGCTCCGATTTTCGGGCGATCACTCACCGTCGACTGGTCACTGGACTCTCTCAGTCGGTTACTCTCCCGACAAACCAGAGGACTCCTCGTCTGTCCCCTACTTGAGCTATCTCTTCGCGGTTTGTGGGCAGCGAAGAATGACGGGTTGTAAATCCATCCTGCGAGAAGTGGGTCGCCACGCTGGTGCCTTTGATTGACCTTGGCGATTGAATCCTTCAGACTTCCCAACGCAATCAGATTCAATATCGATTTCGCAAAGGAGTTTGGGTGGGGATCCGGGGTCGCCAGTGTACTTGGCTCGCGGTCGGAGTGTTGGCTCTTGTCCACTCCGCTTCCGTTTTCGCTGAACCGCGACTGTCGAGAAATGCCACCGATGGTCTGCACCCCGTTCGCTTCGTATCACCTGGGCAGTTCGCATTTGACCAACTGCTGAAGCCTGTGGCTGGGCGATTGAGCGACCTTGCTTCCCAGAAGGTGGCGCTCCCCGCGCGAGTTGAAGTCGCGCGATCGATACTTCCGCTCAAGCAGATTACGCTGGTGGGGGGCGATCGCGTCACAGCCGAAATCGTGCAGTGGCAGGCTGCCGAAGTCGAACTTCGGTTGTTGAGTGGCCAGAAGGTGACTGTCCCTCGAGACGCCATCGTCGACGTGCAGACACCACCGCGCGAACGAGATGTCTTCTACGAATCGTTTGATCCGCGACCTGCATCGGTGGCAGCCACGCCTGAGAACGTCAATCGACCAATGATCGACGCGGCATGGGTCGAGGTTCCGGATTCGACTGACGCACGTCGTGGCTTGAACGTTGGCAAAACCATGCCGCCTCTCGCCTATGAGTTTCCTCAGCCGCTCCCCGCCAGTCGCGTCCAATTGTGGTTTTACGTCTCTGGCCATGATGCTCATGCTTCTGTGAGTGATCCAACCAAGCCAGTCGCTTCGCTCTCGATCGAATTTGATTTCTCCAGCGCTCCTGCCGCGCAATTGAGTATGCGGGCGACGACGAAAGAGGCCTCGGTCTCGAGTACTGGTATTGCTGATGAGTCGATCACCAGGCAATCGGTCGCATTGAGCGGCGGTTGGCATTGCCTGACGGCATTGCTTCTTGCTGATCGCTCACTCTTCGTCGTTGACGAAAGCCTGCTGTGGTCCGCGAATCGCTCACTGGGTCCTCTTGGTGCCGTTCGTTTCTCAGGGGAAGGAGCCGCCTGGATCGGTGATTTGCAAGTGAGTCGATTCGACGCCGCCACGAACGCGAGGTTGATCCGGCCATCGACACAAGACGAGTGTCTGGCTTTGACTGACGGCGAAGAATGGTTCGGACGGATTTCGCAGGTGACTGCGGCAAATGTGGTCCTCACCGATTCATCCGGTGATCGAGTCATCACCTGGCCGAATATGACCGGCTTTGCTCTGCGTCAAGCGGATAAGCCCGTGACCGGTCCGCTGTTACCGATCGGCCTGTCGGCGGTGATCGAGTGGCAGTCTCATCTTGATCGCCCACATCAGATCGCTGACCGGATCACGGCGACGGTCATCCACATCGATCGCGACTTCGTGATTGTCGCGCATGCATCGCTGGGTCGGTTCGCGATTCCCTGGACTCAGATCGCACGGATTGAACCACAGTTTTTTGGGCAGTCATTGACGCTGGATGCTCGGCGCCGACATTTGGGCGATGCGATTCGCGACGACTTTCAACGACAGATGCCGGACGGCACTGAATGGAGTGTGAAAGTTCACATCCCTCCAGAAACCAAGCTTGCCAATACGATGGCTTGGCTCTCGCTGGACGCAATTGATCTAGAACCGGGGGGCCTGCAGACGCCCCCCGCGAGCCCGTTCCTACGTGAACTTCGCGCCGGTC
>DASYEA010000106.1:0-2905 GCA_036499265.1 Schlesneria sp.
GATGATGCGCTGAAGCCAAAACGCGCCGTTGTGCTCGAAGGTGGGCACATCCAGCGGCGTAAGCCTCGAGCGGCCGGCGAAGATGAGGATGGCGATGGCCGCGGCAAAGGGTTTCGTCCCAAGGGGCCTCGTCGCCATGTCCAGAAAACCGAACTGAAGTCGACGGCCGAAGTGGACGTTCCGATTACCGTTCGTTCGCTTTCCGAAGCGATCGGTCGTCCTGCCAAATCGATCATGAAGATTTTGATCGAACGCGGTGAAATGGCAACGATCAACTCGATGTTGGAAGAAGACGAAGCCGTCGAAATCTGCTTGGAATTGGGCGTCGACCTGCGCGTGAAGCGTGAGAAGACGATCGAAGAAGAAATTGAGGAAGTGACCATCGGTGGAGATCGACCAGAAGATCTGCAGCCACGGCCACCAATCATTACGATTCTTGGTCACGTCGACCACGGTAAGACGACACTGGTCGACAAGCTGCGTTCAGCGAACGTCGCCGCGTCCGAGTTCGGTGGGATCACGCAGCACATCGCTGCGTATCAGATTGAACACAATGGTCATAAGCTGACCTTCGTTGATACGCCTGGCCATGCGGCATTCGGCGAGATGCGAGCACGCGGTGCGAACGTGACCGATATTGTGGTTCTCGTTGTGGCTGCCAACGACGGGGTGATGCCTCAAACTGTCGAATGTATCTCGCATGCGAAAGCAGCGGGTGTTCCGATGGTTGTTGCGATGAACAAGGTTGACTTGCCAGATCGCAACGAGCAACGTGTTTTGACGGACCTGTCAACACACAACGTGCTCGCTGCTGAATGGGGTGGTGACGTCGAAGTTGTCCGCACGTCTGGTCTAACCGGTCAAGGTTTGCCTGAACTGCTCGATACTCTGTTGCTGACCGCTGAACTGCACGACTTCCGTGCAAATGCCAAGCGCCCGGCAACAGGAGCGTGCCTCGAAGCCTTCCGTGATGAAGGTCGTGGTCCGCTGGCTTGGTTGATCGTTCGTAAGGGTACCTTGCGAGTAGGCGATGTTGTCCTGTGCGGTTCGGCCTACGGTCGTATTCGCGCAATGTACAACGAGTCCAATCAAGAAGTCCAAGAGGCTGGACCATCGACACCGATCAAGGTCGCGGGCTTGGACATTGTGCCAAGTGCTGGCGATCAATTTCTGGTCCTGCCTGACTTGGAAGCGGCTCGAGACGCTGCCGTTGATCGACAACAGAAGGGCCGATCAGCAGTCTTGTCAAACATGGGTGGTCGCCGAACGATGGCGGACATTCTGAGTGCCGCTCGCGATGGGCAGGTTCAAGATCTGACGGTCATTCTGAAGGCAGATACTCCAGGTTCGCTGGAAGCCTTGAGAAGTGAACTTGGCAAGTTCGAACATCCTGAAGTTCGGGTCAAGTTGCTGCATGAAGGTGTGGGTGGTGTCAACGAAAGTGACATCTATCTGGCCGCGGCGTCCAACGCTGTCATCTTCGCGTTCCATGTGATCGCTGAAGACCGAGCTCAGCAATTGGCTCAACAGGAAAACGTGGAAATCCGCCGTTACAACATCATCTATGAAGTGATGGACGAGATTAAGCGAATCCTGGAAGGGATGCTCAAGCCCGAGCAGAAAGAAGTCACAACCGGTCGAGCCATCGTGCTGCGAACGTTCAGCATTACCCGGTTTGGAACAATCGCTGGTTGCCGCGTTTTGAACGGAACCATCGAACGTAACAGCCGCGTTCACTTGATCCGCGACCAGAAGATCCTGCACACCTATGGCATCGCCTCGCTGAAGCGAGAGAAGGATGATGCGAAGGAAGTTCGGGAAGGGATGGAATGCGGTATTCGCCTAGAACACTTCAACGACATCAAAGAAGGTGATTTGCTGGAAGCGTATAAGATTGAGGAAGTGAAGCGAACCCTTGAATAAGGGCCTTCGCGGGGCATTTGCCGACTCGTTCAGTCGGCAAATGCTTCAGGCTCAATCCGACGACAGTGACTCTTTCAAATTCCGCATTAACGCCAGGATAATTTAGCGAATGAATTCCCGCCGCATGGCCAAGGCTTCGGAAGCCATTCGGGAAACAGCCAGCACCGTAGTGTTGTTTGAGCTGCGCGATCCCCGCGTCAAAAACATAACCGTTCTTAGCGTCGAGGTCAGTCCTGATCTGCGAAACGCCAAGATCTATGTGACGATCATGGGGGATGCGAAAGCTCAATCACTTGCGATGCACGGGTTGGAGTCGGCTCGTGGATTCATTCAATCCAAGATTGCCGATCGACTGCAGACGAAGAACGCCCCGATTATTCGATTTGTCCTTGACCCTTCTGTGAAGAAGAGCATTGAGGTTTCTCAAGCTCTGCAAGCGGCGAATCTCCAGGATTCGCAAGCGTCTTCCGACGCTTCAGAAGAGGAAGAATTGGACGAAGATGATGAGGACTCCGACCATGAAACAGATGGAATTTCAGAAGATGATTCAGCAAACGACGAAAAGTGAGATTCGTTAAGCACCGTCTGCCGCGGTACTGTTCCCCAATTGGAACCGCGGCACGCGACACCTGTTGATGCGAACGAAGGTGCATCAAGCGTTTGGATGAATAAACGGAAGAGGTTGAAATAAGCCTATGGTTGCTGCATCGCGTGCCAAGTCGTCAGATCGTGCGGCGATTGTCAAGAAATTGCTCCCGGCAATCAAAAAGCAATACAAGGTTGTCGTGCCCAAACATGATCGCCCTGTGTTGGAAACAATGCTTTACGCCATCTGTCTCGAAGACGCATCTGTCGACGAAGCAGAACTGGCCTTCGAACGATTAGGAAAAGAGTTTCCTGACCTGAACGAAATTCGGGTCAGCTCCATTTCTGAAATCGAACGTGCCTTTTCCGGGTTGTCTCGGGCGGAATGGCGAGCGTT
>DASYEA010000107.1:0-3859 GCA_036499265.1 Schlesneria sp.
CCCATTGGGAACGCACTTGCACGGTCAGTTCTATGAAGCAACAAAAGGGAATAAAAAGGTATTCTCGCAGGCCATCAGATTAGAAGATGACTTCAGCTACATGACGGCCGCGCAGCGACTGTGGCGGATCGACGCAGTTGATCTGGGCAAGCGGACTTTGACCGTCACGGGAATACAACAAGCCAATGATCAAGCCGATCCCAAACCGACGGTCTTCCAAATCGTGCCGGCGACTCGAATCTGGAAAGGTCGAGAATTCGGTCAACTGAAAGATGTGGCCGCTGGCCAGACCGTATTGATCAATCTCACAGTTTGCACACTGAAGGGACCAGGACGATGCGCCGACATCTGGCTTGATCCTGAAAGTCGACAGACAGCCACAGCAACGCAGTTGGAGCAGCATCTGCTTTACCAACGCGAGCATGGATTGGCTTGCCAGGTCGAAGAGGTCGACAACCAGAAAAAAATCGTGACCGTAACAGTGTTCGCAGGCTTCGACCAATCCTTACGCAGCGGATTCAAACAGAAAGACCACATCGCAGCGGCGGTCGCAAATACCGATTTGCGAACTCACGATCAGATCAATGACACCGCTCGCGGTCCCATCGTCGAAGTCATTGATGGACCAGCGACTCCGGGTCAAAGCGGGCTGCGACTTCGATTTCAACCCGACATTTTGCTCGAAGGTTATCGCCCAAAGAAAATTCTGCGAATTTTTGGTGCGGGCTGGCACATCGATGACTTGCCACGTGAAGAACGCGCCTACGATGGCTGATCCGATCTGCTCAATGGTTGTTCAATCGATTCGGCATTCGCTATCGTCTGCGACATCAGAATGGGAGTGAGACCGGGAAGTCGGTCTTTAACAATGGATCCGCTCTGATCGGCGAACTCGAAAAGTAAATAAGGAACGTTGAATGGCACGGTGCCTGGTCACCGGCGGGGCTGGTTTTATTGGAAGCCACCTGACCGAGCAACTGCTGGAGTTGGGTCACGAAGTCGTCGTGCTGGACAATATGTCCACAGGGCGACAAAGCAACCTCGATCGGGTTTCCGATCATCCGCGCCTGTCAATTCGCAACGGTTCAATTACCGACCCCGTGCTGCTTGCCGAATCGATGGCAGGTGCCGAGATCATCTATCACATGGCGGCCGCCGTGGGTGTAAAGTTGGTGGCGGACGATCCTGTTCGCACCATTGAAACAAACATCTTCCCAACCGAAGTGTTGTTGCGCGCCGCTGCTGCCGCCAAACAGCGAGTGTTCATCGCGTCGACCAGCGAAGTCTATGGGAAGAATCCCAAGGAACGCTGGGTCGAAGAAGACGATTTGCATTTCGGCCCGACATCACGTCCCCGCTGGGCGTACGGATGCTCGAAAGCAATCGACGAATTTCTGGCACTGGCCTACTACCGCAAATTCGGCTTGCCCGTCGTGATCGGACGCTTTTTCAACGTGGTCGGTCCGCGTCAGGTGGGACATTACGGGATGGTGATCCCGCGATTCGTGGATCAGGCACTCAAGGGCGGCCCGGTCGTGGTCTATGACGACGGCGAACAGGTCCGCTGCTTCGCTCATGTGAAAGAAGTCGTCAACTCGATCATTCGCCTCGTGGAAACCCCCGCGGCCCAAGGGTTCGTCTACAATATCGGCAGCGATGCTCCGATTTCGATTCGTGAATTGGCCAGCCAGATCATCCAGCGAGTCGACCCTCGAATCGAAATTGAATACCTTGCCTATCGCGATGCCTACGGCGACGACTTCGAAGATGTCCGTCGACGCGTTCCCGATGTCTCACGACTGGCAGACACCATTGGATACAAGCCATCCATGACACTGGGCGAGATTCTGGATGACATTATCCAGTGGAAGCGAGAACAGTAAGATACCGACCGACACGCGACTTCCCACTGACGCGCGTCCAATACCGTTCTCGCATTCGGATCGCTGCTGAAGCAAACCGATGATAAACCCGCTCGACGATTCACAACTTTTGCGGTTGGCCGGTGATTTAAGATATCGCCTGTTTCCTCCGCTCCGTGGGGTGACCGTCTTTGGACCGTTGGTCGTCTTAACGGGCCTCATCCCCGCTCTGGCCGCCGTAATGGGGACCGAATTTGATGATGTCGTTGCGGGTTGGGGTTTGCGGGCGCTGGATCTGACCAGGGCGATCGAGATTCAAGACTGGCTGGAACCCGGGCGAGGCGGTCTGGGCAAAGGTTATCTCCAGCAACCACCACTTTCATCATGGCTCCTCTCACTAGTGGTCGAGCGGTTGGGGACAGAGTCTCTCGTGGCTTGGCGAGCACTTCCACTAACCGCCATCTGCTGTGCCATCTGGGTGATGTATCTGATCGGTCGCAGAATCGGCGGCGCGGCGTTCGGCTTAATCACCGTCTGGGCTCTGTGCGGACATCCGGTATTGCTGCGTTTGGCTCCAAATCCCGGCCCCGCCGCATTAGGAATCCTATTTATCGCACTGACGGTCTGGGGATTTCTCAGCCACCTCGAAGGACCGCTGCAACTCGTTTCGATTCGCATGCTCTGCGGAGCGGTGGCCTGGGGCTTGGCGCTGATCACCGTCGGTCCCGTAGCAGTCATTCTCTTCATTCCTATGCTGCTACATGCATGGCTATTACAAGGTGGACGAAATGCATCGTCCACTCCTCCCGCGGCAGGAAGCCGACTCTGGCAGCTCTGGCTGGGGATGCGAACGCTGATCGTCTTTATCCTGACAGCATTGTCCTTCAGTGGGTGGTGGCAGTTGATGATGCTGACCAACTACGGAAGCGGCTTCTGGTATTCGTGGTGGACAGGGCACGTCACCTTGAATGCCTCGCTCGACACGCCTCATTCGTACTGGCGCGAATGGCTCTCGCAAAACACTTTTCTCATTGGCTGGCTCGTTCTCGGATTGGTCAGCGTGATCCGGGAACTCAGAAACCCCACCAGCGAAGTCGTCCGCCGCCGTTGTCAGTTTATCCTCGGCTGGTGGCTGACCGCCTTGGTGATGCGATTGCTGTTCGATATCCCCGGACTGCGACGATCGGTTCTGATCGACACCTGGGACGCATTCTTGCTCTTGCCGACAGCGCTGTTCGTGGCTTGGGGAATCAAGGCGACAATCGCTCGCCAGACGAACCTGCTCGCGGAATCGTTACTGGTCGTGACGACACTGGCGTTAACGACTTGGCGAGTCTCACAACGGCCCTGGCTTGGTGTCACCGTCTTTGGCCTGACGTTTCTGGCAGTCATCCTGCTGCCGACAATGATGGTGCGAATTCGTCGAGGTGCCCGTCGATGGACCGAACGCGATTGGCGGTGGGTCATGCAAACCGCCGTCTGCCTGATGTTTGTGGGCCACCTTTGCTGGGGTGCCTTGGAGCTATCGCGTCCCACCTCCGGAAGCCTCTCTCTCTCAGAACTACGCAAGCGAATCGCTCCGATCGATCCGCTGCCACGAGTGACTCTGCTCACATCCAACGGCAGCGCTCCCGAGTCACTGCTATTTGTCCTCGCCAGTCGCTGGCCCGAGTCGCAGTTCTACGTCTCTAATGCTCAGGATCGACGTCCAACCCAGGAAGTCGCGATCAATGCTCATCATGAAGAATTGGTTGTCGAATGGACGCGACAGGATGTTCGCATCACCAATGAAATCTCGCCTGATCGCCAGGCAACGGCGATTGGAGACCCGTTACGATTGAGCGGCCGGCGATTGACGATCTATCACTTGGGACCTCGCCAGCACTAAGAACTGGCTGCGATGAAAGCGATCTCGATTCGGTTCGCCGGGTCGTAGCGGTGCGGCGCGAGCCGTCCGGTGTTCGGGCGTCGAATTAAGGCACCAGAGGGCTTGCGCC
>DASYEA010000108.1:0-7110 GCA_036499265.1 Schlesneria sp.
CCAGCTTGATCGTCATCGGCGGGGCCAGTTTCAGACGCAGTGCCAATCCTTGTGTTACCGTCTTATCGCCTTGTTTTAATGTTCCGGTCAAGCCGGCTGTGAAATCGCCGAGGGGAGCCTGATTGTTGCCCGAAATCACGATCTCGGCCTCGGTCTGTCCCTTGTCAATATTCTTGACCGCAACGGTGACACCCGCTGGCAGGCCGTTTTGAGGTGGAGCAATCGCGACCACAACCGCTTCTTCAAACCCGGTCGCACGAGTTCCGATCAGCTTAACCTTGGTCGACAGATCTTTACCGAAGACAACTTCATTCGGCTCAACTCGCCAGATAAATCCAGGCGCTGGTGCCGCGGATGTCGCGACGTAGCCCCTCAGAGGTGCAGGTGTCCAGCGCATGTTGTTGTTGCGGGCCTTCAGGACGCCGCCGATTTCGGCCGGGACGACAACATCTGCTTCTCCAATACGAGCGGTTCCCACGATGCTGATTCCAAACAGATCCCCCGCTGCAAATTCTGGAAGGGCGTGCAAAGTGATCACGGCATCGTTGCGACCTGCCCCGATGACGGACTTGCTGGTGGTCACGCCGGGCGGCAGGTTCGTTGCACTCAATTCGATGGGACCGGCATACCCTTTTCGCGTCGCAGTGACCGTCGCCATCACACTGCCCCCGACAGGGATATTGAAGGTATCGAGTGACGTGGCCAGAGCGAATTGTGCCGGAGTCGTTGTCACTTCAATTCGATAGGCGTGTTCGCTGCCGCCACGATGATTCAGATCCTCCACCACCAGCACATAATCGCCATCGGCAGGAGCTTTGAACGCAACTGTGCCTTCGCTCGTGCCGGTGTCTTCGGCGGCGGCGACCTGACCACCATCCTTATTCAAGATGCGGAAGTTCAGATCTGAAGGCGATCCCTGCTGACGAGTAATCCCGATAAAAGTCGCGGACTGATCTTTTTTCGCGGTGAAGATAAATCGATCTACGTCGCCGGGTTGATCAAGTCGCCCGTTGATGTCGTGATTCAACTCAACGCGATTGGCTTGCTCGGTTGTATTGTTGGGCTCTTGCTCCAGAAACTGGGGCGACGTGGCGATCTCAACGGTACTGAATCCGCTGAATGCTCCGGGACGTTTGACGCTGACGAGTCGCCATTCGCCAGGCTGGTCAGCAGGAATCGTGACCGGAACAGACTGAAGGCCGTCAACGTTGAAGCCCGCCAAAGTCACATTGGAGGTCGTTCCACGCTGGACCGCCAGTGGATAGGCGACCGTGGCGATTGGAAAATCTCCGATTCGCAGGCGATAGGCTCCGGCACCGTATTTGATGTCTCGCAATTCGATGATGTATTCGCCGGCGTCCTTGAAGGTGTAGACCAACGACGCATCACCGCTGAGGCCAGGGGTGTCATCATTGAATGCCAACTCGCGACCTTTCGCATCCATCAAGCGGATCATCGGGTCTAACGAGGAACCAATCCGCCGAGCCAGCACTTCAATCGCAATCCGCTGACCTGCCTGAGCTGGAAACTTGAAGAACTGCCAACTGAGATTGGGAACAGCTCCATCGACAGCCGTCGGAACAGAAATCACCTGCGCGGCAGCAAACGTCGTGTTACTACCCGCACCCGGAATCGAGGGCAAATCGTCCACGATCAAGAAACGAAGTGGCGAGACTCCCTTGTCCGTGACGACGCGCATCGCATGGACGCCGCAAGGGACATCACCGGGGATGTTCAGTTTGTACGTGACCTGACCGGGATTTTCACCGTTCTTGTCGATCCCTTCGGCCAAGACTGACTCGCACGGAAAGGATGTCCACAGCTTCTTGATCGCAGCGAGATTGCCGCCGTTTAACTGCAGTATCGTCGAAGCTCCCGGAGTCACTGCTGCTGGGACGGTTGAATTCACAGATGGCTCTTGAGCAGCAACCAGGGAAGACAACACAAGACTCGACAACATCCCGAAGGAAAGGGCCCAAAAGTGGTGGGACGATCGACACATCATTCGGTGTGGCTCCCAGGGGGATTGAAATCGAGGCGGGCAGGTGGAGGCAGGGCACTCATCGGACGAGGCTGATGTCAGCATGATAGGGAACCGCGCGGCCAGCCGTCAATTTGAACAGGCGGAATGTTGGCCACACAGGCAAAATTCGTCTGGGTGTAAGATTGGTGTTTTGGCGCGTGACAAAGAGATAGGACTTAGAGGACGGACGCGACCTATGCGAACATCCTGAGGAAGCGCCGGCGATATTCCAGTGGATCGGTTGGGAAGATGCTGGCAAACACTTCTTCGCCCCCAGCCCCTTTTTGGAAACGTCGCTTCTCGAAGACTGGCATCTGCAGACCGGTCACGGCCAACACGCCCCGTCGCACGACTTCGCCCTTCAAGGCGTATAGCCGATCTTCATTCCAGTCGGTCAGTTCAATGAATGGAATCCCCTCGGCCACTTCGATCACGTTGGGGAGTGCAAAGGGACTGAAGCCTTGAAAGCCTTCGGCCGTCACCGGTGCCGATGATCGAACATGTCCCCGGCTTTGACCACCAGAATACGTCAGCGAATGCTTGATCGCGTGGACGCCCCAGCCTTCCTGATACAGCATCTGATTGTTGAGTACGCTGCGAATGGTCAGTTCGTGATTCTCGTGGATCGGGTAGTCCTTCAGATTCTCATCACCACCGTCTCCATCAACCAGCAGTTTCCAATCGGGATACCGTGCACGAATGCCACGGCACAGCGTCAACGCCATCGCGCAGGACTGCACGTCGAGCGGCTTGTAGTCTTCCAGCACCCGAATCGCCTCGTCAACCGAGATCGTCGAGGCAGGGACTTCGATTCGTTCCAGAAGATACCCGAGATCCAATTCATCCAAAAACTGCTGTGCCTGTCGGGCATCGTCCCCTGCCCCGTTCACATCCAAGGAGAAGGCCTTCAGTCGCTGTGGAGCCTGCCCTCTCTGCAGCAACTGGTGATACAACGTCAGCAGGACGGCACCGCTATCGACACCTCCTGAGAACAAGACGCCAATTGGTTCAGTTGGTCCCACGTGATCCAACCACTTGTTCAATTCGCTGGCCAAAGATCCGACATAGCGGCGGCCAATCTCATCCAAGTCGGTCGAGAGTACGTTTCGTTTCGGATCGAAAAATCGTCTGTAGGTCGGACTGGGGTCGGGGCAACCGACGAGCGCCAACTCCATGAGATGATGCGCGGGGACCATGCGGGTGTAGCTGGGATGGAATTGCCCATCAAGTCCCTCTTGTCGCAGCCAGTCGCGGATCGCGTCTATCCGTTCGGCAATCACGAGCACAGGCCCGGCATGCTGCTTGGCAATGAAATAACGCAGCGGTCGACCTATAGACCGAGCCATTCGCACAATCTTTCCTGTCTTATGAATCAGAGCGAACTGACCGTCGATCTGCCGCACTTGCTCCGGTTCACCTGACGCGACCCGCGCCATCGCTTCGTCTGCCGTCATGTTCAAAAAGACATTCCCGTTCGGATCGACGAGATTGATCAGACGTTCAATGAGCTGAACCGATTGCATAACGGATTTCCTGGATGTGCAGACGACGGGCGCGATCTCTACAGAGGTAGAATGACCAAAGTGAGCGCGAACCTCAAGATTCGCGGGCGAGTCCTGACCTGACGCAAAGATCAAGGACCATCAACTTCTTCGCGGATCAAATCCATGCCTGAACAACCAAGCCTGTCGCTCGTCGTCATCCGTGTTTCGGACATCACGCGTTCTGCTGAGGCGTACTCCGTCCTCGGCATGACTTTTCAACAGGAACAGCACGGGAACGGCCCCGTCCATTGCTCGGGCGCTGTCGGAGGGACGATCCTCGAACTCTATCCGGCGACAGAGCGGTCGCCTGTGACATCGTGTCGTCTTGGGTTCGCCGTCGCCTGCGTCGACGATGTGATTGCGAAATGGCGTGAATCTGGCGGTGAGATCAATGTCGAGCCGACCGACTCGCCGTCGGGACGGCGAGCCGTCGTCACCGACCCGGATGGCCACAAGATCGAATTGACACAGCGATGATCGGGGTAAGCCTTGGCGCAGAGAGACTGGACAAGATCTAGACCTCAGTTCATGATCGCAAAGTCGGAACGGGAAGATTCAGAGCGGAAGGTCACGCAAGACGATGGATGCGAGTCACAGCGAATCAGCGATCACGCCGCCGCGAACTCGCAGAACCTGGCTGTGGATTGTCGGGCTGATCAGCCAACTCGCGCTGATTTGTGTGCTGTGCCTTACTGTCCCGCCTTACTGGCGTGAACAACGGATCACCAGTTCGCTGGAAGCGTACGGAGGCAAAGTCGAATTTGCAGATCGTGGGCCGAGGTGGATTCCCGAACTCGTGCGGAAGGCCTTTCCTCTGTGCTATCGCATTCAAACGGTTCGGCTTTCGGGAAGGGAAATCAATCCAGATTTGATCGCCCGACTGCGGTCATTGCCAAATCTGGAGCGGCTGTACCTGGATCATACTCGTGTCACTGACGCTGAACTGGGTCAACTGGCCGGGCTGATTCATCTGGAGTGGTTGGCTCTCAATGATACGCCAATCACCGACGCCGGGCTAAGGTACCTCAGTGGGCTGACGCAACTGCAGTTGCTTACACTCGACAACACGGCAACTACGAATGCTGGGCTGGAACACGTTCGAGGCCTGAAAAGCCTGGAACGGCTGGGGTTGGCTCATACATGGATATCCAGCGACGGAACGCAGAGCCTGCAGCACCTGACAAGACTGAAACGTCTGGATCTAAGTAATACCGCGATCACCGACGCCGGTTTGGTTCCACTGACCAATCTGAAAGAGCTGTCAATCCTCGACCTCAGCCACACTGATGTGACAGATGGCGGCTTGGAAACACTCTTGCAACTGACAAACTTGAAATCGCTGAACCTCGAAGAGACCGAGGTCACTGCCGAGGGAAAGGATTCGTTCCACCTCGAGTTAGTCGACTGCGAAGTTCAATAGGGATAGCTGCCGTCGGTGGTCAGTACCTGTTTATCAGGATACATGTCGATGATGGCTGCGTCGAAACTCATCGCCTTCGCATGCCCATCCATGTACAGATAGTTAGCCGCCCCATTGTGGCGACCGTAGGCCATCCAAGGCTTGATGATCCCTGTCCCCAGCCAGATGTCATAGTCATCCTGCCGAGGGTCATCGCCCGCAGGCGGAGTAAACGCCGCGGCATTTCTTTCGGAGAAGCAGACGATGTTGGACAGGCCGACTTCAACCTGGAATCGCGGAAACGTCCAGAAGCCGTAGCGTCGCGACTTATGACTGAGCAGCGAATTCATCAGGTAACTGGTGCGATGCGAAACGCCGGCGATTTCTCCCGAGTCAGGATCTACAAACGGAGCAACGGTTGATGTATCGGTCAGACACCGATAAATCGCATTGCTGGCGACGTTGACTCCGCCATGGGCAACACTTTCGTCAGACTCCGCCGCACTGCCGATGAATGGCATCAGCTTGTCAGCCCAGTAGATCTCGGCAAATGAATCTGCGGAACCACTGAAGGCGATTACGTCCGCATCATAAGGATGATGTAGAAAAAACTTGCCGTTGTTCACTTCATAATATTGATGCACCGCCAGTCCGATTTGGCGCAGATGAGACAGGCAGTCCATGCGACGTGCGGCTTCTCGAGCTTGCTGCACGGCCGGCAGCAATAATGCCACCAGCACCGCGATGATCGCGATGACTACCAGCAATTCAATCAGCGTGAACGCGCGACGAGTTACGGAAGGACTTGTGTGTTGTGATCGGACCATGACTGCCTCTCCTCGATGATTTATCGATGCCGAAAAAGGATGGCAGCACCGTGGTCCGATTTCAACTCCGATTGAATTTATTGATAATCTTCATGATACGAATCGCTATCGCTTCGTTCACCCATAGATGACCAGAGTTGACATTCAACTAAACAAAGGCACCTTGCCTCGCGCTGATAGAAGCAGGTCTCCCGCGACTTATGCCCGTAAAGTCGCCCCCAAGGTGCTTTGACAGGCCGCGATCACCGATTGCTGGGCCGCTTCCACTTCTTCACTGGTCAGCGTTCGATCTGGCGACCGGTACATCAGCGTCACCAGATAGCTTTTCTTGCCTTCCGGAATCTGCTTGCCACGATACTGACCTCCGAAACCAATCGACTCCAGTAGCGGACCGGCCGCTTTACGGACCACTGCATCCAGGTCGTTCCATGTCACAGGGTCGTCCAGCACAAAGTTCAGATCGCGAGCCGAACCTTGATACTGCGGCAGCGGTTTGAATTTAGGAACCATGTCAGCAACGGATTCCAATACTGACAGATCGAGTTCAGCCACCGTCACCGGGTCTCGCAGGTCCAATTGATTGCCAACCGACCGATCAAGTTCGCCGAGCCAGCCCCAGAATTGGTCGTTGAGCAGCAGTTCCGCACCTCGCCCCGCAGTGAACTGAGCAATCGACGAGGGACGGGCCTGAACAGTCGCCGAGGGATTCACTCGCGCCGCTAGTTCCTGCACAATACTCTTCACTTCGGCGAATGACTTTCCGCTGACGAAGCCGATCATGGTCGGTTCTGACTGGACTTGAGGTAGCGTCTTATCCGCAGACAAGTGAACGGTTGCGATCTCGAAGAGCTGCGCCCCGAAAGTTCCTCGCCGTTCATTCGACCGACGTGAACCCAGCAGGCTGGGAATCAAAGTTTGTCGCAACAGACTTGTTTCGCGGAAATCGGAATGATCGATTGCCAGCGGCGCGACCTCGCCCCTCGGACGGAACAAGCCATGCTCTCGTTCGCTCACCAGCGAGACGGTAATTGCTTCGTAGTACCCTGCCCCGGTCAGCGTACTCCTCACGCGATCAATAACGCGATCGCGATGCGATTTATGGCTGAGACACAGCGGGACATTGGTGTCGGACGGAAGATTGTCATAGCCATGAATGCGAGCCACCTCTTCAATCAAATCGATTTCGCGAGACAAGTCACGTCGATTTGACGGAGCAATGAACGAAGCGGCTTCGGCGGTCGTCTCTCCGACTTGCATCAAGCCCAGGGCAAGCAAAATTCGGATTGCTTCGTCGCTGGGGATCTTGATGCCCAGGAC
>DASYEA010000109.1:0-2681 GCA_036499265.1 Schlesneria sp.
GCATAACCAATTTGGCCGGCAGCACCGGTAACGGCAACATGAATCGGGGCGGTCATTCAAGCAAACTCCTACGTGACGAGATTCCAGCGAACCGAGTCGGAGCGTAACGTCTCCATATCTTAACGGCAACCGTTTTGACGCCAACGGCGGACACTCGCAATTGTCCTTCCGGACACGTAAGCTTCGCAGTGTCAGGGAGTTGGCTGGTCCCGCCACCACTTCCCGGCGCATTCGTCCCAGCTAATGACTTCGCAGCCAGATACTTGAAACTCGAGTACAAATACTCATGACGGCACGACGCATTCTTGTCACTTCGGCTCTCCCCTATGCCAATGGTCATATCCATTTGGGGCATCTGGTCGAGTACATCCAGACCGACATCTGGGTCCGCTTCCAGAAACTGCGCGGCAATCACTGCATTTACATCTGTGCCGATGATACGCACGGCACGGCGATCATGATCCGGGCGAAGCAGGAAGGCCGCAGTGAAGAAGCCCTGATCGCAGATATGAGAGAAGCTCATCTGCGAGACTTCGGCGGCTTCGACATTGCATTCGATAACTATGGCAGCACCCACAGCGAGTACAATCGGAAGGTTTGCCATGAAATCTGGGCATCGCTGCGGGCTGCGGACCTGATCGTTGAGCGCGAAGTGACGCAGTTGTTCGACCCGAAGGCCAACACGTTTCTGGCAGATCGCTTCGTCAAGGGAACCTGCCCAGTCTGCAAATCGCCGGGTCAGTATGGCGACAACTGCGACAAGTGTATGTCGACATATAGCCCGGTCGATCTCATCGATCCGGTCAGTACCTTGTCCGGTGCCACACCCGAGATTCGTTCGGCGAAGCATCTCTTCGTCCAGATCGAAAAGCTTCACGACTGGCTGACGGAATGGACGCAGTCGGGTGAGCACCTGCAGGACGAAATCGCCAACTATTTGAAGGGACATTTCCTGGGCAATCCGTTGCGCGATTGGGACATTTCGCGACCGGCACCCTACTTCGGCTTTGAAATCCCCGACAGCCCGGGCGACTACTGGTACGTCTGGTTCGACGCCCCGATCGGCTACATCGGTTCGACCGCGGAATGGTGTGAGAAGAACGGCGAGAAGTTGGAAGACTGGTGGCGACCGACGGGCACTCCGGCGGAGATCCATCACTTCATCGGCAAGGATATCACCTATTTCCACACGCTGTTCTGGCCTGCCATGCTGAAGACCGCCGGACTTCGTCTTCCCGAGAAGGTGCATATCCACGGCTTCTTGACCGTCAACGGCGAGAAGATGTCCAAGACCAAGGGGACTTTCGTCCAGGCCTCGACGTATTTGAAGCACCTCGATCCGAACGGGCTGCGTTACTACTACGCAACGAAGCTCGGTTCTCGTCTGGATGATCTCGATCTCAACTTGGAAGAGTTTACCACCAAGGTGAACACGGACCTGGTCGGCAAAGTGATCAACCTGGCGAGTCGAACTGCTCGGTTTGTGGAGCAGACGGGTCTCTCTAGCGCCTATCCTGATGATGGAGGTTTGTTCCGTGATGCGGCGGCTCAGGCCGAGGCGATTGCGGCGGCGTATGAGGCCTGCGACAACAATGGGGCCATGCGCGCAATCATGGCATTGGCCGATCGTGCCAATCGCTATGTCGATGAAAAAGCTCCGTGGACGCTCCGCAAAGATCCAACCAAAGCCACCGAAGTGCAGGATGCCTGCACCGTCACGCTGAATCTGTTTCGTCAGATTGCGATCTACCTGGCTCCTGTCTTGCCGCGATTGGCAGCACAGGTCGGCCAGCTCTTTGAACGACCAATTGAAAAATGGGAAGATGCCCAGACGCCGCTCGTGGGAACGCGCGTTGCCAAGTTCGAACACCTCATGAAGCGAATTGAACTCGCACAGGTCCATGCCATGATTGAAGAAGGTGAACAAGCCGCTGCTGCTCTGGAAGCAACGGCCGCCCCCGCGTCCCCGTGGAACGATGGTCCCGAGCCGATTGCGGCCGAGCCATTGGTCGCCGAACACTGCACCATCGACGACTTCGTCAAAGTCGATCTGCGTGTCGCCCGAGTCGTCGCCGCGAACGAAGTCGCCGGTGCAGACAAGTTGCTGCAGTTGACGCTGAGCCTGGGTGGCGAGGGTACTCGCAACGTCTTTGCCGGGATCAAGAGTGCTTACAAGCCTGAAGATCTGGTCGGACGCCTGGTGATCCTGTGTGCCAACCTGGCTCCTCGAAAGATGAAGTTCGGCATCAGCGAGGGAATGGTGTTGGCGGCCGGAGCGGGTGGCAAGGAAATCTTCCTGCTGAATCCCGACACGGGAGCTAAACCTGGTCATCGCGTGCATTAGAGCTGTCTTCCCAATGGGGCGTGAGCCCCTTCCAGCAAGTCTTCCTGAGCGGGGGAGGTAAGTCCCCTGGCAGGTTTGACGCACAAGCTTCTTTACCAAATCTGACCGTTCGCGCAGGTCTTAAGCTAAACGTGAACGCGTCTTCAAAGTAACCAATCTCAAGGAGAGATCGGCTTCTTTGTTTTCTACACGAAATGCCCCTTTGCATGGCGAGGCGTTGAGTCAGCGACGGGCCAGGGGGGCTCACGCCCCCCGCTCAGAAAACTAAGTGAGGATGTTCTTAACGACTTCTCCGTGGACATCAGTTAAACGGTAATCACGGCCCTGGAAACGGTAC
>DASYEA010000110.1:0-2537 GCA_036499265.1 Schlesneria sp.
GAATCCGGTCGTATCAATCTGCAGGTCAGTTGCCAGTTGTTCAATTTCCGCGGCGATTCCGGTTAACACGGGGGCTACCCAGCCGCGCCGTTGTGCGAGCGACAATGCTTCCAGCACGGTGGGATCGGCCCCACCCGCGGCCACCACAGAGACCGGCGACGGCATTGCGTCGGCGAACTGATACAACTCGTCGAAACCAACTAACGACATGATCAATCACTCTGCTGGAATCTGAGGCGGCCACCGGAAGTTTAATTTAGATCCTGCACCAATTCACTCCATTTAGGAGGGCGCTTTTGCAGGAACGCGGAAATCCCCTCTTGCGCATCGTGCTGAATCGCATTCTCGGTCATCAGGCAAGTCGCCTGCTCGTAGGCGGTCGACTCATCCAACGCCAACTGCTCATAGAAGGCTTGCTTGCCCAGGCTTAGCGTCGTGGGACTGCTGCCGACAATCGCGTCAGTCAGTTCCTTAATCGTCGCATCAAGCTGATCGCCCGGAACGACTCGATTCACCAACCCGACCGCCAGTGCTCGTTCGGCGTTGATTGGAATGCCAGTCAGCAGCATTTCCATGGCCACTTTGGGGGGGACGGCGCGAACCAGCGGAACCATGGGAGTCGTGCAGAATAAACCGATTTTTACTCCGGGCGTGGCGAATTTCGCTTCGATAGCAGCGACCGCCAAGTCACACGTTGCGACCAACTGGCATCCAGCGGCGGTCGCCAATCCCTGCACTCGTGCAATGATCGGCTGAGGGAGATGCCGAATCTGTTGCATGACGCGAGAACACCGGGTGAACAGTGCTTGATATTCTGCTTCGGGGCGCCCGACCATTTCATTCAGGTCGTGTCCGGAACAAAAGACCGGACCTGCCGCCGCCAGCACCACAACTCGAGCGGACCGATCCGCAGCGATCTTTTCCAGTGCCGTACTGAGTTCCGTCAGCATTGCCTCTGAAAGCGCATTCCTACGTTCGGGACGATTGAGTGTCAGTCGAACCACTCCGCCATTTGATTCTACAAGCAACATGATGAAGGTCTCGTTTGATTGCGTGGGCATCGCTCTGCGCGTTCGTAGTCGATCGACTTGCTATCCCAAGTTTGAACACCATCCCTAACCACAGACGCGGGGCGATGCCCACGCGGTTAAACAAAGGATGTTGATCCCCCTGCGATATTCTATGTCCCGGCCTGCAAACTTTGCAGGCATCGATCTTCGCGTTGCGACATCTCAGTCAACGATTCTCGGAATTCGGCGATCTTCACTGCACTAATCGTCCCTTTTCGATCATGGTGTTCGCAGGCAGCCGAACGGATGGCGACGACGTCTGCGTTCACCCCACCAAGTGAGAGGAGATCAGTCACTTTTAAGCTGCCGGCAATTGCCAGAAATAGTCCTGAGGCGTGACATCGCACGGCGAACTGCTGAAGTTGCGATGGCGATAGGAGGTCGCCCAGTGACTGTCCAATCTTGGCGAACGTGTCGATCAGCAGGCCGGCACAGCCAGCTTCGATCGCCGCCGTCACCACATCATCAATCGAAGGTGAACGCGCGATCTCAAAATCGGCATACGCCACCGCGACCCATCGCAAAGGCAAGCTCCTGCGTTGGTCGAAACGATCGCGGATGACTCGCCAAAGTGATCGCCAGTCGTGCCGATCATTCAGACCACTCATTCCAAGCTTTGCGAAACTCACTTCATCAGGAAGCAACACCGCATCTGTTTGATCAATCCAATCAGTGAGCTCCCCTAACGCCACGCTGAGTGGTGTCGCGGTGCCTGAATCGCGAATGGTCTCCGCGATTTCGCGGATGCTGACCGCATCTGCCATTCCCAAAGATCCGCGAGCAGGCTCTTTGACATCCAGAATATTCGCACCAGCCGCCAGTGCTTTAACCGCCTCCGCGCGCGAGCGGACGCTCACCAATAGGCGCGGCGTGCGATGCTTCAAGGAACGGCCATCATCTTTGCGAGCAGAACTCATCGTCACAGAATGTACTCGTCTGGTAGCGAATCATGAATTTCATCGTCTGTAACAGAATCGGGTTCGAATTTGCAACCGGGCGGCATCGCTCACGCATCAATGCCCGCTGGATTCGGTTGGTGAAGTGATTTGACGTTTGAAGGGCTCGATCGTCAGCTCTCCATTTGCCTTGATGCGACATCGAATGGCTCCATATTTAGCGGTCGTCATCACTTCCGTCGCGGGGCCGTAGACATTCGCCAGCCGATCTTGAACGGAATCGTCTCGGTAGCTGACGAGTAACCATTCCGGTGTCGCCCAGCGAGCCAAATCACGGGGATTCGCTGCGGCACTTCCATGATGGGGCGACAGCAGGATGTCAGTGTCGACCGGCGGATCTCTCAACAAGCGATGTAGGCCGTCGTGCTCCAGATCACCCGTGAACAGGATGCGTCGACCTGCATACTCGAGCGACAACACGATGCTATTGGCATTGTCAGATTTCCCTGTAGAGTCGGGCGCGGGATGCAGCACGTTGAAAGTGACATTGGGGTCAAGCAGGATTTTCTGG
>DASYEA010000111.1:0-3449 GCA_036499265.1 Schlesneria sp.
TTCTTGACGGGAACGATCGCCATTTTCACTTGTTGTTCTCTGGTGGGACTTGCTCAAGACGGAGCCAAGACCGCACCGAAGGCCGCCGCCGCCAAGGAAGAAGCCAAGCCCGATGCCAAGGATGGAAAGAAAGGTCGTCTACCGGCGCAATATGGCAAGCTGGGCCTGACAGACGCGCAGAAAACAAAGGTTTATGGCGTGCAAGGAAAATATGAGGATCAGCTCGATGCCTTGGAAAAGCAGATCAGCGATTTGAAGGCGAAGCGAGATCAAGAAGTTGAAGCTGTACTGACTGCCGATCAGCGCAAGATCTTGAAGGCTCTGGTCGAGTCAAAGGACGATAAGAAGCCGGAAGCCAAGGCCGAGCCAGCGAAAGACGCCAAGAAGTAATGGTCCCCTGCACTGTCAGCCGAATTCGTCGTGAGTTCGGCTGATTTCATTTCTGCAGCGGCAGTTGGCGACTTCTAGTCCGACAGCTAAGCTCTGCTGATGTTCGCCACCCCTACCGATGAGCAAATTCTCTCCGTGCGTCCTGCGAAAGAGTTGCTCGATCCTTGGAGGCCGGCCGCATTTCTGGTTGAGCCCGAACGGTCTCTTGCTGGTGTCGTCGAACCTGTCGCCACTCTTTTTCTCACGAACCGTGAGTGCCAGTTTCGCTGCACGATGTGTGACCTGTGGCGATACACACTTGATGAGAGAGTGCCCGCAGGGGCCATCCCGGCTCAGATCGACTATGCCCTGCAGCGGTTGCCCGATGCCAGGCAGATCAAGCTCTACAATGCTGGCAACTTCTTTGATGCGCAGGCGATTCCTCCAGCGGACTACGATGCGATCATTGATCGTGTTCGCTCATTCCAATCGGTGATCGTTGAAAACCATCCGCGATTGACTGATGAGCGGTGCGTGCATTTTCGCGATCGATTGGGAACCCGATTGCAGGTTGCTTTGGGCTTGGAAACGATCCACCCCGAAATCTTGCCTCGGTTGAACAAACGCATGGATGTGTCCGATTTTGACCGAGCCACATTATTTCTGCGCAGCAACGACATCGACGTGCGAACTTTTCTGTTGCTGAAGCCACCGGGGTTGAACGAGCAAGAGGGAATAGATTGGACTCTCCAATCCATCCAGCATGCTTTCGAAGTCGGAGCTCAGTGTTGCAGTATTATCCCTACGCGAGGGGGAAATGGGTTCATGGAGCAACTCCTGGCAGCAGGCGAGTTCTCGCCCCCGACGATTCGAAGCATGGAGCAGGTGCTGGAACGCGCCTTGGAAGCGAGAGGTGGTTTGGTTCTGATGGATCTGTGGGATGTTGAACGATTTTTTGACTGTCCTCAGTGTGGTCCCGCGCGAGCGGACCGGATTCGCCGGATGAATTTATCGCAACTCGTGCAACCCCGCATCGACTGTGATTGCCGCTGTGATTGAGTTAGAGACCGATATCGCCATCGTGGGGGCCGGCTTCAGTGGCAGCCTGTTATCGCTGCTGCTGAGGCAGATTGGTTTGCGCTGCGTGTTGATCGATCGAGGTTCTCATCCGCGGTTCGCAATCGGCGAGTCATCGACACCAATCGCAAACTTCCTGCTGGCCGATTTGGCTCGACGCTACAATTTGCCTCAGCTCACTCCGCTGACCACTTATGGAAGTTGGAAGCGTGCCTATCCCGAAATCGTTTGTGGTCTGAAGCGTGGATTCAGTTACTACCATCATTCGATTGGGAAGCAGTTCCAGCCTCGTGCCGATCACGCGAACGAACTTCTGGTCGCCGCGAGCGCAGGGATCGAGGATGCTGATACGCACTGGTTGCGATCCGACTTCGATCAGTTCTTGGCGCAGGAGGTGGTTCGGGCTGGCATTCCCTATTTTGATCAAACGAATATCGAACAGTTGGAAGCAAATGGCGGTGGATGGAAGTTGATCGGATCGCGGGCTGGTGAGGCGATGGTGCTGAAGGCTGATCTGCTGGTTGACGCCTCGGGAGACGGCGGGCTGTTATCAAAGCAGTTGGGGATCGACAATCATCCTGCTGGCCTGCAGACTCAATCGCGCTCACTGTTTTCGCATTTCAAGAATGTGACGCGTTGGCACGACCTGTATCGATCTTGGGGCGGCGACACGTCCGACCACCCTTATCCTTGCGATGACTCTGCCCTGCATCACGTTTTCAAGGGAGGGTGGATGTGGGTGTTGCCATTCGATAACGGCATCACCAGCGCGGGCTTTTCGCTCGATCCCAAGCTCTTCCCGCTCGACCGGGCGGTATCTCCAGAAACGGAGTGGGCGGGGATGATGCAACTGCTGCCATCCGTTGCTGAGCAGTTTCGCAATGCCGAGCCCACAGTGGCGTGGCGTCAGACGGGTCGCATCCAGAGGCGTCTGCAACAATCGGCGGGACCGAACTGGGTCATGCTGCCCACGGCCGCCGCGTTTTTGGACCCGTTTTTTTCGACGGGAAATTCGTTCACGCTAGTAGGAATCGACAGGCTCATGGCCATGCTGGAGCGTTCGTGGAGGCGACCAGATTGGAACGACCAGATGCGGGCTTATGATCGCCAACTCCAGCAGGAAGCGGAATTACTCGACCTGATCGTGAGCGGGTGTTTCCGTGGTTTTGGCGATTTCGAACGAACGGCTGCGATGTCGATGTTTTACTTCATCGCGGCCACCTGGTCCGAATCGGAACAACGCGCTGGACGCCTGGAGCGGGGGGCCGCGTTTCTGTGTGCGGACCAAGTCGATTTCAAGAGGGCGCTGATGCAGGCGGTTGCCGAAGTGGACAACCCGTCGATTTCCACATGGCAGTTCGTGGACCGGGTTCACTCAGCGCTGGCCCCCTTCAACCGAGTGGGCCTCTGTGATCCAGCTAAGCGGAATATGTACGACTACATTTCCTGATAGGCGACTTTCTAAATTGATGTGCGCGAATCTGCTCGCAGTTGAGAGCTTGATGTCCGCGTAGAGGCTCCTGCCGAGCCGCGCATGCTATTGTGAGCGCACCGACAAGCGCGGCTCGGCAGGAGCCTCGCCCTCCCAGAACTTATCTGGGCCTCAATGCGAAACGCCCCGTGGTCATCGGGGACCACAGGGCGTTTTGCGTTAATCGAAGATTTCGTCGGGTTTAGTAGCGTCCGCCGCCACCGCCTCCGCCGTATCCACCGCCGCCACCGGAGCGACCGCCACCGCCTCCGCCGTAACCACCGCCACCAGATCGACCACCACCGCCACCGGAACGACCACCACCACCGCCACCGCTTTCGCGAGGACGGGCTTCGTTCACTGTCAGTGAACGACCCATGAAGTCGGTACCATTCAACGCCGAGATTGCCGCCTCACCACCATCAGACATCTCGACGAATCCGAAACCTCGGGACCGGCCAGTTTCGCGATCCGAAACTACCTGTGCCGAAGAAACGTTCCCATGTTGACCGAACAATTCTCGCAGATCGTC
>DASYEA010000112.1:0-3415 GCA_036499265.1 Schlesneria sp.
CGGTGAACTGAAGTTCGAACGCGAAAACAATCGCGTCTTCGGCTTCTATCACGACAAGAACGCGACCACCGTCAAGGTCCGTAACGTTGTGATGCAAGGGAATTGGCCCCACACCATCCCAACCGAGGTCGCATCAAATCCACTGGCACAGTTAAACGAACTGACGGTGGCTCAACGCCGCGGCAGTGCCATGGTCGTCGACGAGAAGTTCCAACTTGCCACGATCGAAGATCGGTTGCTCGAATCGCGTCACATGAATCCCGAGCAACGGTTCAAGGCTCTGGCCGCTTGGGTTCTGCCCAATGATGATCATGGTCAATTCCGGCTGTACGGAACCTTCACGTCGCCAAACGACATTCCGGGCAGTGACTATCTCGCGACGGCGCCACCGGTCGCCAAACAAAACAAGGTGAATCGGCGACAATATTCCGGTCCGGATCTGGCGTCACCCGCACTCGATCTGGTGGCAGTCGCCAGGGAACTGAATCACCTGGACGACTTGAGACAATATACGGAACCGCAAGCGGACGACGTTGCGAGCACCAAACGATCGAAGCTCGCGCTGCGAACGATCATCCAAGTCGAAAGCGGTCAATTTGCCGAAGCGACCGCAGGCCTGAAGCAGCTGTGCGTGCTCTCTGAGGCTCTGGCCGATAACACACGCACTTTCGATCGCTGGTCCGAACTACTCGCCGCACACGCGGCAGTGCAGCATGCCGAAACCAGAGTCGCTGCGTTACCACTACTCACGCTGCTGACCGATCAATCTCGCAGGCATCAGGTCGACGTTAGTTGGGGCAATCAAGTTGTCGCGCTGCGCGATCGTTGCCAGGCACTGATCGACACCAACCAATACCCCCCAATCGGCGGGTCTTCGCCGAAACAGCAATGGATTGGCTCGCGAGTCGAAAGCGCCCAGAATCAGCGATGGAGTCCGGCGTCACGTTGGCAGTTTCGGGACAAGACGGTTTCGCACCTTGCGGGCGAAGGGCAAAGTTACCTGTACTTCCAATCACCTCTCAAAGGGACATTCACGGTCGAAGCCGAAGTGACGACCAGTCGCTGGAATGAACCTCGTTTGATGTACCACGCGCACTCGGTTGGACCAGATCATTCGAAAAAGAAGATCGCACTGGGCGTATTGGAGAATCAATCGTTTGGACCAAGACTGGATCCCAAATTGGAATTCGACGATTGGTGCCAACTGAAACTGGATGTGACCCCCAACAAGGCCACTTACTCGATTAATGGCCGGCAAGTCCATGAGCAACTCTTGTCAGAGAAACTCGATCCCTGGCTCGCGTTGTTAGCGAATGGCCAGTCCAACGCAAAGGCTCGCAATATCCGGATCACCGGGGCGCCTGAAATTCCCGCAGAACTGAATTTAACGAATGGCGACGACCTGATCGGTTGGACCTGCGCGCTCTATGGCGACCCGATGATCGCCAATGGAAATGGCGACAAATCGAACGATGCCTGGCGCAAATCCGCAAACGAGATCGTCGGTACTAAGTTCGACGGCATGAAAAACCAGAAGCGACAAAGCCTGTTGCGCTACCATCGCCCCTTGGCAGAAGACACCGATCTGACATACGAGTTCTACTATTCCAAAGACGAAACGCAGCACGTCCATCCTGCGATCGGCCGCTTGGCAATGCTGATCCACGGCGAAGGTGTCAAGCTCCACTGGCTAACGGACCCGGATAGCGATCGCTATGGTCTTAAACCTGACAACGAAGCTTCGGCGGTCTCTGTCGGAGATCAAACCCAAACAAGACCACTTTCCAAACCAGAATTGAAAGACAAAACCTGGAACCAAGTGCAGATCAAAATTGAAGGTGACAACCTCCAATTGATCCTCAACGGCCAATCGATTCTGGAAACCGTTTTGGACGCCAGTAATCAAAGGCAATTCGGCTTCTTCCACTACGCCAACGAGACCGAGGTGAAAGTCCGCAACGTCCTGTACAAAGGCAACTGGCCAAAAACGCTACCCGGCATCGACCAACAAGAGTTATCGGGCGCGATTCCATGATTCTGCGGAGCGAAGAATAAAATCGGACGCAGGCCCACTTTCGGCAATGATCGAATCCTCTGGACGAGAGATTGCGCATTCCCGACGTGGGAATCCCAGTCGGTGCAGATTATGAATCGGGATCGCGTCGACAGGATCACTCGTTCGTGTGAGAAGCATCGGCTCGCCGATGCGATCCTCGATTGATTCCGCCGCCAGCGTACCTCATTCTTCTTAACTAGTTGTTGGCAAGAGACTATCCAACCCGCGAGCCAGCTTTCTATTTGTTGCTGGACTTCGCGCGCGCCGTGCGATTTTCATCGCCATGCTCCTAACTGTGACGTAGCTTCTTTAATTGAGGTGACCCGCAGAGATAGCGCGGACGGACAATTGAGGTCGGCGGGATCAAGACAGCCGATAACCCGAACAAAGTCTGGTGCATTGGCTCAAGGGAGGGATCCCGATGTCGGCATAGCTGTTTCAGAGAATGGCAATATCGCCTTGCTCTTCCACTCGTTCATGGATGATTCTTTCCAACTTGAACAAAGTAGAGGTTTCATCATGCGACGCTGGATGATGCGAGTGGCATTCTTGTCGATGGCCCTTGGTTTCATTGACATGGCCCCAGCGGTTGCTGCTCCACCCACAGAGGTCTCGTACGCCACGCTGGACTATAAAGGGCCTGGGGCGGTCAATACATTTCTGACCGGAATTTGCGGACAATACATCGTGGGGCTTTACACAACCTCATCGAATGCATCGCATGGTTTGATCTACGACATTTCGACACAGACTTGGAAACAACTCGATGTCTACGTCGGCGGAGTCGCAGTCCCCAGCACATCACCTTACGGCCCTGACCCAGTGAGCGGTGGCTTGCATGTCGTGGGGAGCTACAAGCTTGCTGGGTCGTCCCTTGATCATGGGTTCTACTACGATTCGACAAAGCCTCTCAATTCGGCCTTCGTTTATCTGGATTTTCCGTCCACTTCGCAGGCCACCACGCTGAACACGATCCCGCACAGTATCTACGGCAATCTGATCGTGGGAAACTACGATACTTCCCTGAAAACCGGGAATGCGTTCCTCTACAACATCGCAACGAAGACGTATACGAATATCGATAAGCCAAACGACTCACGGCTCAACCCGACTCTCAGCACAACGGCCTACGGCATCTGGGAGAACCATGTCGCTGGCAGCTATACGAATCTCACAGGGACCCACGCCTATCTGCATGATCTGACGACGGGTGTCTTCACCGCCTACAACTATCCCAAGGCGATTCTCACGCATTTCGACGGACTCACTGGCAACGATGCTGACGCCTTCAACTATACCGGCGACTATCTGGCGGCCGGGGTGCTGACGGCCTTCTTTTTCGACGGAACTCGCTATACC
>DASYEA010000113.1:0-9680 GCA_036499265.1 Schlesneria sp.
TCAAGACCCAGCTGACGATACAATGCCTCCGCGGACATGCTGAAACCCCCTTTGGAATGCGTGCTGCTAACACAACTCCATTGGGAACCAGCCTGTCCGCTTTTTCAATTCATCCCCCCAAATAGTCGGATGAACCCAACTTCGAATGAAAGCCACGCTTGCAGAGTGCCAATGAACATCATTTTGATGGCCACGTCGACACGTACCGCATCACGACGATACAACTCAACTGGCTAGTTCACAACCACACCATTGGCAGAAAATGCGGCATTTCCGGAGCGACCGGCGACAAAAACAACAAAACTGCGCAAACCACCTACAGATCGACTATGAAAACGCGTTTATCGGTCAACCGAAGATTGCCACCGAAATGACTGCGTTTCAGTATGCGGCAAAAGAGATGATACATAGGATCGGCGAGACGGGACGATAGAGCGTGGCGAGCTTGCCTATTAGAAGCAGCCGCAACAAACCAATCATCTCCGTGGGCGTTGAATCATCCCGGTCACGACGCGATGCCACCAAGCCACGGCTTTTTGCAGCGTCGTTTTTCGACGTGCTTTAATGCGAGTCCCATTGATGAATCGGCGAAGGTCATCGGCGAAGGCGGTGGCCGATTCGTAGCGTTCGTCGGGATCTTTGGCGGTGGCTTTCAACAGGATTGTTTCGAAGGGTTCCGGGATCTGCGGGGCGATTTCTGAGGGGCGTTTGAGTTCGTGATGGAGGACGCGGTCCAACAGATCGGCGCGATTCAGCGCGGCGAAGGGAACCACTTGGGTCACTAATTCATAGAGCGTGATCCCGAGTGAGTAGACATCGCAGCGGGCATCGATCTGGCCACTCAGGGATTCCGGAGCCGTGTAACGAAGCGTTCCCACGGCTCCGTCGTCTCGATCAACCAGTCCCGTTCCGTCATCGTTCAGGGTACGAATACCGAAGTCGGTGACGGTGACGTGGCCGTTGGCCTTCACCAGCAGGTTCGAAGGCTTGATATCGTTGTGCAGGACGTCATGCCGATGAGCGTGTGACAAGGCTCGGGCAATCTGTTCACCAAGTCGAGCGAACCCGCGCCAGGAATCTTTCATCAGTGTGAGCGTACCATGATGGGACGTATCGTGAGGCGTCCCCGCCAGGGGATTGTTGGGATGCATATCCTCGACAAGATCACTGAGGACGCAGGGTCGTGCTGAGGAGCGAAACTTGGCGATGATCCGATCAAGGCCGATTCCGTCGATGTACTGCATCACGTAGTAGTAGTAACCTTCGTGGCGACCGAAGGAATAGACCTGCACGATGTTCTTGTGTCGCAGCGCCGCGATCGTCGAGGCTTCACGATGGAATCGCTCTTTCCAGCGCGGCATGTTGGCTGCGTAACGCCAGGGCAGCAATTTGACGGCGACGGGGCGTAGCGTGCGATGATGTACTGCGTAGAAGACGACTCCCATACCGCCGCGGCCCAACTCGCCAATTACCTTGTAGTCGCCGAATGCATCGACCTCGATTTCATCGGGGACGTTGCGGCGCAGGCACTCGACCTCTTTGTTGTCTTTCCACGATTCAAGACTGGCGACGAGCGGAAATAGCTCGCGAATCTCGTCGGCGCAAGCGGGATAGCGCACGGCATAGTCGTCGATACACGGAGCGAGGCCGTTGCGGACTTCGTCGGCAAATTGGCTGAGCAGCACTTCCAGTGAATCGCGAGCATGCAGCCCGGCCGCATCACCGGGAACGGGCAGGCCGTCGAGAATCGGTTCAAAAGGATCGTGCTTGTGGGTCATGGTCCCAGTGCCTGACCGGGCGATGGCTCGGATCGACCGCGTGCCGGGGCCTGCAGTGAGAAGGCCCCTTCGAAGCCACCGGGGAAGACTTCCAGGACTTGCTTCAAGCGGGCAAGAGCTCGGATGTAACGAGCACTGGCCGCTTGCTCAGTCATGTTCAAAACGCGAGCCGTTTCGCTGTTGCTGAGTTCTTCGAAGTGCCTGAGGGCGAGCACTTCGCGATCGTTTTCATTCATCCCTTGCAAGGCCGATTCGAGTTGACGAGCCTGTTCGGCCCGACCCAAGGTGCTGCTGGGGGATTTGGTAGGTTGCTGCAGATGGAATGACATGGAGGAGGAGGTCGATTCGTTACTCCAGCCGCGATTGATCGAGAATTCTCGAGCCGCCGATCGCTTTTGGGCTCCCATGTGAAACCGGTGCAGATCGACCAGCGTCTGACTGACGATTGTGCGGAACCACAAAAACGGCGAGGTGGCGGCGTCTCGAAGGAAGGATTCGATGCGATCGATCGCTCGCAACCAGGCATCCTGCAGGACATCGTCAGCGTCGATACGCCCTTGCAATTGCGGATGCAGGCGAAAGGCGACCAGCCTCCATAAGCGGGGCCGGTAGAGCGAGAAGAGATCGGCCAGGGCCGCGTGATCACCTTGCACGACGCGGTTGATCAGTTCATTCGCACGGACAGTTTCAAAACCGCCCGAGTCGGCCGGTCCGGTGTTGGACGAGTTTTGTGGGCCAGCCGTCATTATTTGTCCCTCACGTCCGTTGCACCCAATCTCTCGTTTTCCAGTTGTCCATCATCGATTGGAACGACAATTCCTGCCTGACACTTGAGAGAACTCAGGCAGAACTTATTCTACGTTAGACAGGTAGCACGGGCGATATCGACTGTCGGGATTTAACCCGGCAATAGCAAATTCGGGTCGGTGCGACAGAATGGCGGAGGGTTTAAAGTGACGAATGGCCAATTAATCAACGCAAACAACTCTAGTGGCAATGGGTTACAACCACACTGGATCGAACATACTCAGGTCTTACTGGATTCGTACAGACACTGGACTGGGAAGGAATTGATGCCGCGTACGGGGGGAAATCTCGAACAGGCCGTAGCTCTGTACCAGGTTCCGTTCGTCGTGGTGTCCCACGGGACCCAGACGGATCCGATTTTGAATTACGGGAATGCCGCCGCGTTGAACTTATGGGAAATGCCTGTTGAGCAACTCTTGCAGACCCCCTCGCGACTAACGGCCGAGCCGGTGCATCGCGACGAGCGGGCTCTATTGATGGCGCGAACGACTCGCGATGGCTTTGTCGATGACTACCAGGGGATCCGCATCAGCGCCAAAGGTCGACGATTTCGAATCGATCAAGCTACGGTGTGGAATCTGATCAACGCGGTCGGTGAGCGAGTGGGGCAAGCAGCTACATTTTCCGAGTGGGTGTTCCTGAACTGATGTTCCAAGGGGGGGGCGCAGAACAGAGCAATTGGCGAACGCCTCAACTGTCGCAACTGTAAGGAAATATACCATCGTTCTAGTTCCTGTTGAGCAGCGCACGATTTTTGTATAAAGCGACGCACGCGATTCGGATCGTCCAATTCAGTCTTCGGTGTTCTTAACACGAGAGGTTGTTTGGTTCATGTCCACAGCATCACCGTTGACGGTGGGAGTCCCCAAAGAAACGTATGCCGGCGAGCGCCGCGTCGCATTGATCCCCGCATCCATCGCCGCCCTGAAAAAGGCCGGGATGAATGTCGTAGTCGAGGCCTCAGCAGGGCTTGAAGCGGGATTCACTGACGACGAATACCTTGCCACGGGTGCTCAAGTCGCTTCGCGAGACGAAGTGTTTTCGACAGCGAACATTCTGTTTCAGGTCCGGACAGCCGGTGCCAACAAAGCAGTCGGGCAGGCCGACATGGGGCGCTATCGAGCTGGCCAATGGCTGATCGGACTGTGCGATCCATTCAGTGAACCGGCCTTGATGGCAGAACTGGCTGGCCTGCAAGTTTCCTGCTTTGCACTGGAACTGTTGCCGCGAATCACTCGGGCTCAATCCATGGATGTCCTGTCGTCCATGGCATCGATCGCAGGATATAAATCGGTGATCATGGCCGCGGAAATGTTACCGCGTTTGTTTCCGATGATGATGACAGCGGCGGGGACGATTGCTCCGGCCAAAGTCTTCGTCATGGGCGTTGGCGTTGCGGGCCTGCAGGCTATTGCGACCGCACGACGACTGGGGGCAGTGGTCAAAGCGTATGACATTCGCCCCGCGGTGAAAGACGAAGTTCTGAGTCTGGGTGCGAAGTTCGTTGAGCTGGATCTAAAAACCGACAACGCAGCGGGGGCAGGCGGCTACGCGAAAGCGATGGATGAAGAGTTCTATCGTCGCCAGCGAGAACTGTTGACTCAGGTCGTCGGCGAAAGCGACGTGGTCATTACGACAGCGGCAGTCCCCGGCAAGAAGGCCCCGATGCTGGTGACTGCCGACATGGTTCGAAAGATGCCCAAACGGGCGATCCTGATCGATCTGGCTGCGGAACAGGGGGGTAACTGCGAACTGACTCGCGCCGGTGAAACGGTCGTCGAAAATGGCGTGAGTATCGTCGGCTGCGTCAACCTGCCATCAACCGTGCCGTTCCATGCGAGTCAGATGTATGCGAAGAATCTTTCAACGTTCTTGCTGTCGCAGATGAAGAGTGGCGAAATCGCGCTGAATCTGCAGGATGAGCTCGTGAGCAACACTCTGGTGACTCATGAAGGACAGGTGGTTCACCCGAAGATTCGCGAAATCCTGGGATTGGGTCCGCTTCCCCCGGAACCGCCCGCCAGAACGACCATGCCGTTGTACGAAGGTACTCCCTGAATGGATGCGTTCGTACGTGACGAAGTCCACCATCACAGCCATTGCTCCTGAACGGAGATCATCTCGATGCCATCATTTGATTCGCTGCTGCTATTGGGTGACGCGGTCGTTCGTGAGTCTCCCTCACCGATACGGATGGTGACGATTTTTGTGCTGGCGATTTACCTCGGAGTAGAACTGATCACCAAAATCCCACCGACGCTGCACACGCCGCTGATGTCGGGTTCGAATGCGATTTCAGGGATCACATTGATGGGGGCGATTATCGCTGCCGGACAAGGGAGCCACTGGTTTCTTCGGTTCCTGGGGGCGATCGCCGTCGCCTTTGCCATGATCAATGTCGTGGGGGGCTTCCTGGTAACGCATCGCATGCTGGGAATGTTCGTCCGCAAGAAATAGCACCGTTTTGCCGACCTGCAATCGATGTCACGTTGGGTTTTAAAGTCGAGGGACGATTCGAATGGTGCCTGCGGAACTGATTGATCTCGCCTATCTCGTCGCGTCGATCCTGTTCATCATGGCACTTAAAGGGCTGTCGCACCCGCGTCGAGCGGTACGCGGCAATCTCCTTGGTGCGTTGGGCATGCTGATTGCCACAATTGCGGTGATGCTATCCGGGGGACTCGATTTCACCTGGATCATCATCGGATTGATCGTCGGCACGGCGGCAGGAATCTGGTACGCCGTCAAGACTCGTATGACTGCGATGCCTCAGTTGGTGGCATTGTTGAACGGTTATGGTGGTGGATCGTCGCTGCTGGTGGCAGGAGTCGAGTTATCGATGCACGGCGCAGCGATGACATCGATGGAGCTCATCGCAACTGCGGCATCAGGATTGATCGGCGCGGTGACGTTCTCGGGCAGCTTCGTGGCCTGGGCAAAACTGGAAGAAATGGAGATCGCCCGCGAATTGAAGCTGCCTTACCAACAGGCATTGAATGGATTGCTGGTCGCAATGTGCCTGGGTCTGTCGCTGTGGCTGTTCTATTCACCAACCTGGATCGCACTCTATTGGTTGATCGTGATCCTGAGCCTGGTCCTGGGATTTTTCCTGGTGATCGGAATCGGCGGGGCTGATATGCCCGTGGTGATCTCGCTGCTGAATTCGTATTCGGGAATGGCGGCAGCCGCCACCGGCTTCGTGCTGGGTAATAACGTGCTGATTATCGCCGGTGCACTGGTTGGGGCATCAGGCATCATTCTGACACAGATCATGTGTGTCGCGATGAATCGATCACTGACGAATGTCTTGTTCGGCGCAACAGGCAGCGGCGGTGCCGCGATCAGCAAACAGGAAGTCGCTGCGGTTTATGCGACGGTGAAGTCAACTTCGCCCGACGAAGTGGCCATGATGCTGGAAGGTGCCAGCCGCGTGGTGATCATCCCTGGCTATGGGATGGCGGTCTCGCAGGCTCAACATGCCGTCAGCGATCTGACGGAGGCCCTTGTGGAGCGACAAGTGACCGTCGAGTTCGGCATTCATCCGGTTGCTGGACGGATGCCGGGCCACATGAACGTGCTGCTGGCCGAAGCGGACATTCCCTATGAAATGCTGAAGGAGATGGATGAGATCAACACGACGATGGAGCAATGTGACGTTGCCATTGTGCTGGGTGCCAACGATGTTGTGAACCCGGTGGCGCGCGAGTCGACGAACAGTCCGATTGCCGGGATGCCCATTATCAACGTCGATAAGGCTCGCACGGTCGTCGTCATCAAGAGAAGCTTAAGTCCCGGCTTTGCGGGAATCCCTAATCCCTTGTTCGCCGCCGATAACGCGTTGATGTTGTACGGCGATGGGCGGCACGCAGTGGTGGAGATATTGAACGCGCTGCAAGGGAAATAGGCAGGCCCCAGGTGCCGTGCGCTTCTGACCGTTATCTCGCCGATCCACACAACTGTTCCAGATCTTTGAAGTAGTCTGGATAGGTCTTCGACGTGCATCCCGGATCAGCGATTACAATGCCGGGGACTCGCAATCCTAGAAGTGAAAAACTCATCGCCATGCGGTGGTCATCGTAGGTCGCTACCGTCCCTGCGTGAACTGGGCCTGGATGAATCGTCATGCCATCGGGATGTTCTTCGACACGAACCCCCAAACGAGACAACTCGGTAACGACTGCACTGACGCGGTCGGTTTCTTTGTGACGCATGTGCGCGACGTGGCGAATACGCGTTGGCCCCTCGGCAAAAGGAGCCACACAAGCCAGTGTTTGTGCCGTGTCACTGATCGCGTTCATGTCGATATCGATCCCGCGCAGGTTCGTGGTTCCGCGAACTGTGATCGAACGATCTCCCCACCTCACATCGCAGCCCATCTGTTGCAGAGCATCCACGAAATGGACGTCGCCTTGCAAGGCCGATGCGTTCAGGCCTTCGACGGTAATCTCTCCACCAGTTACTGCCGCTGCTGCGAAGAAGTAGCTGGCGGCCGAGGCATCGGGCTCTACGTCGTAACCCCGGGGTCGATAGGGTTGAGGGGAAATGCGAAATGTTCCGGGCACGCTTCGGTCCACGGTCACGCCGAATTGAGACATCACCGCCAGCGTCATGTCGATGTAAGGCTCGGAAACCAAATCACCAGCAAGCATGATTTCGACTGGCCCGTGGGCACAGGGGGCGGCCATCAAGATGGCGCTCAAGAATTGGCTCGAAACGCCAGCGTTGACTGATGTGGTTCCTGCAGGCAGGCCGTGTCCTTTCACGATGACGGGTGGACATTCGGTCCCAAGTTCCGATTCAACCGCGATTCCGAACTGACGGAGGGAATCGAGCAGGTCGCCGATCGGACGCTCACGCATGCGGGTATTGCCATCCAGTCGGAACTGGCCGTTCCCGAGTGCGCACATCGCCGTCAGAAATCGGATGCTGGTACCGCTGTTTTCCAGCCACAAATCCGCCGTGGCTTGGGGAATTCGTCCGCCACAACCCGCGACAGTTGCCGTTCCCGCTGTCCGATCCTGATCGACCGCGATCCCCAGCCGACGCAAGCTATCGATCATCACTTCGGTGTCTCGACTGTCGAGAACCCCGGTTAGCGATGTCGTTCCATCCGCCAAAGCCGCCACCACTAAGGCCCGATTCGTCAGACTTTTCGATCCCGGAGGGCGAATCGAACCGATGAGGGGTCGATGGACAGGCTGAATTTCGAGCGTTTCGGTCATGATTTCAGGTGGTTCTTTGTTGTCAGGACTCGGGAAATCGCAGAATATCAGTCAGACACGCCTGCAACCATCTGGATACCAATTTCTCGGCGTACCGAATCAGGATTCGCAAGGAATTCATAGAAGTCTTGGCGTTTACAACTGGCGCTCGCTATACTTCTGCAACTTCAGGATGCCGATTGTCCGGCGTTCGAGTATTTGTATCCTTGAAGAATCGACGAAAGAAGACCAAGCGGTATGCCCAAAGAAGAGGCGATTGACGTTGAAGGAGATGTTGTCGAAGCGCTGGCGAACACTCAGTTCCGCGTGAAGTTGACGAACGGTCACATTGTGCTCGCTCACGTGGCCGGAAAGATGCGTAAGCACTTCATCCGTATTGTGCCCGGGGATCACGTCCATGTGGAAGTGTCTCCCTATGATCTGAATCGTGGTCGCATTGTGTTCCGCGAACGTTAATCCGCGACGGATTCTTCGCGTCGATCAATGACCACCGACCGCTCGCAGGATGCAACCGGCCTCATTTCAGGTACGGTCCGCTGATGGTGCGCGTAAATCTGTTCGATGTCGTTGCTCGATGACGCCCTTGGTGAAACGATGTCCAGCGAAACCCCCGCGCCGCCACGCAAGTTGCCGTTCGTCCAGCTCTTTACTGACGGGGCCTGTCGAGGTAATCCTGGTCCAGGAGGGTGGGGCTGCATTCTTCGTCATCCAGCCACGGGCACCGAGAAAGAGATCTCTGGTGGTGAGTTGCTGACAACCAACAACCAGATGGAACTGCAGGCGGTGATCTCGGGACTGGAGGCGATTAAGTCTCGTTCTGAAGTCGAAGTCGTTACCGACAGCACCTACGTCGCGAAGGGTAGCGAGTCCTGGATGGCCGGCTGGAAAAAGAACGGCTGGCGACGGCGCGAAGGGAATTCCTGGAAGCCAGTCAAGAACGTCGAACTGTGGCAGAAGCTGGATGAGCTGTTGGCCAACCATCAAGTTCGTTTTACGCACGTGCGTGGCCACATGGGCCATCCCGAAAACGAACGCTGCGACGTCCTCGCGGTCGCTGCCGCGATGGCGATTTCGGGTCAGTAAGCGCAGACGTTTTCACGTGGTCTAACGCTGCTCGCGCATTCGCCGGAGTTGAGCCATGTATTCCACCGCGCCGGCATCTCCCTCGCGGGGTGCCCACGTCGCAAAATCTTTATCCGTGACTGGTGAATAGGGGCCAGGCTTCACTTCGAACATCACCGTATCAGGTTCGAGGATGAAAAATGTGTGGAAGATCCCCGCAGCGACATCGACCCCAAAGACTGGCGAATTCGCAGCGATGTCAGTCATCTGCTCGACTTGCCCGGCTTCGTCGAATGTGATGAAACATAAGGCACCGCGAACGATCACGATACTTTCATCTTTGGGCGGGGCCAAATGTCGATGAGGCGGGATATACGTTCCCGGTTGCATGACATTGAACATTCGATGCAGCGATGCGTCAGCAGACTTGTGCAACGGCAGTATCATCCGCTTGCGTTCGCTGACCTGCGAGGCTTGAATCGCCTGCTCGAGTAACTCGTTTGTCAGCAAAGTGACAGCGGTCGACGGTGCATCCAGAGCTCGTCGCTGAGGGGAAATTGGGGTCGGGTTACTTGCCATACTGTCACCCTGCATCTGGCAATCCTTCGTGATGGATGGGTAGTACACTCCATAAATCAAACGTACTGCCGCTCCAGCATGCTGGCCGCAGACTCGTCCAGCAAGTCGGACCGGCGAACCTGTTCAAAACGGTCGAGCAGGTCCTCGGGTGTGATACGCCGTTTCTCGGCTCCCTGAATATCATGCAGCACGCGACCGCGAACCATCATGATCAGCCGATCACCCAGATGTG
>DASYEA010000114.1:0-2237 GCA_036499265.1 Schlesneria sp.
AATATCAGGATCACCAGCGAACAGAGGATTGCTCCCAATGCTCCTTCTTGAACAAGCGCGTGAATCGCTGCCTTCACGTAAACCGACTGATCCATCACCAGTTTCAGGCCAATCGTCGATCGAGAGAGCTTAGCCTGCATCGAATCGAGTGACTCTCGAATGGAATTCACAACACTCAGGGTACTGGCACCTAACTGTCGATAGACGGGGATATAGACCTGGCGGCGTCCGTTGACATGCACGACGTTAGTTTGAATGAAAGCGGCATCTTTGGGTTCGGCCACATCTTTGACATACGCAGCGTTCCCCATCTCACTGCGAAGCGGCATGTTTCCCATCGCATCGACCATGTCATACATGGAGTTCGACGCAATTGCGTAGTCGTAGTCGCCCATTTTGACGCTGCCATTGGGCAAGAAGAGGTTCGAATTGTCCACGGCATCCATAACGTCAGTCGGCGCTAAACCGCGGGCCTGCATTTTGATTCGGTCGAGATACAACATCACCGCTCGAATCTTGCCGCCATAGACGACCGGAGCCACCGCACCAGGCTGGCTCATGATCATGTTTCGAACTTCATATCGGCCCACGTCGTACAGAATCGATTCCGAGTCCGACTTGCTGTCAAGCGCCACCAGTCCGACCGGCACGGTGCTGGTGGGATCGTACGGAAGAACAACTGGAGGTAATGTTCCTGGAGGCAAATTCGGAACAGCGGCCAATGCCAACGAATTGACTTGTGTCAGCGCCCCGTTCGGATCGACGCCCGTTTGAAAGTAGTTCCGGACGATGCTGGCTCCCACGATGGATCGAGATTCCTGGCGAGCCATGCCGTTACTCTGGCCCACCCAGCGTTCCATACGGTTCGTGATTCCCTTCTCCATCCCTTCTGCAGGCATCCCGCCGTAAAACGTCAGGACCTGCACGGCTGGACTTTTGAAGACAGGCAAGATGTCGATTGGGATGCGAGTGATCGACAATACGCCCAAGATCAAGACGGTCAGACAGGCCACCGTCACAGCGTAAGGGTTATGCAGCGAACTTCGAATCAGGCCATTCATAACTTAGAAACCCTATTGTCGGCGCAGCCAAATGACTGATTTGTTAATCAACAAACACTTCGAGCCCGTGTCGAGGGCGAAGGTTTGGCAACTGCGATCAATGCTCGCTGGATGCTTTCAACACAGGTTCGACTGTGGTGCCTTCCACAAGATCCCCTCCCGGAGCGAAGACCACTTTGGAGGTGGCATTCAGTCCGTCGGTGACTTCGACAACAACACCATTGTCGTAGCCGGTCTTGATCGGAGTCAGCCGCAGTTTTCCGTCGGCACAAACAAACACCTTTGCTCCGCCTCCCTTCGTTCGTCCCACGAGACAGGCGGAGGGGATATGCACAGCGTTGGGGTTGGCATCCTGTAAGTACAAGACGACCTGGCCATACATCCCATCGCGCAGCTTACCATCGGGATTCTTGAGATCGATTTCGGTGCGCATACTCCGCGTGCGCTCGTCCTCGGAGTTGGCATATCGCGAAACGGTCCCCTTCCGAATTTCACTTCCCAAAGCATCAACTTTGAACTCGGCACGGTCACCGACATCGGTATACGCCACGTCTCGATCGGGCATTTGCACGATCAATCGCATCACATCAACCTTCTGCACTTGCAGGATCGGCTTGCGGTTGCCATCGTCCGCGGACTGAACAAAGTCGCCAATGTGAAAAGCTCTGTCGGTTACGACTCCGTCATAAGGAGATACGATTCGCGAATACGCCAATTGGACTTCACTCTTCTGAACCATCGCCTGGGCTACGGCAACTCGAGAATTTGCTTCTTCAAGATCCGCCCTGGCTTCCTCGACCTTCGCTTTCGACGCGACAACTTCTGATTTCGCAGTGAGCACTTTTGCCATCGCAGCCTGCTGAGCGGACACCGCAGCCTCATGCTCGTCTTGCTTCTCATCAACCAGACGTTCGTCGATCGCCTTCAGTCCGCTCAAGTCCTTCATGCGATTGTACTGCTTCTCGCGGAACGACTTTGCGGCAACAGTTCTTCCAACTTCCGCATCAGCAAAGACAACCATCGAAGCGGCCACGTCCGCTGCGGCAAGTGCTGTCTGAATCGCAGCAGCCTTCTGCTTCACCTGCGCTTCCGCCAGCTTTAGCTCGGCTCGATTTCGTTGCAATTCTTGTTCGATGTCCGGAACATCCAACTCCGCTAACAATTGTCCTTTCTGGA
>DASYEA010000115.1:0-4285 GCA_036499265.1 Schlesneria sp.
CGTGTTCATGGGGGAACAAACCACGTTTCACACCATCGGCGCGACCTGGGTTGGCATTGTTCCGAACTCACAAACATGCCCCACAGCGCGGTTTGCCTATGCCGGCTCTGATGAAGCCGCCCCGCAGATCAACGTCCACTCCGGCCCTGGAGGCCAGTTCGAGATCCCGCCGGTGATCCATCCGCCGAACAGCAACCTGGGGCTGGTCGATGAAATGTATTCGCTGCATTCCGACGGCTGCCATGTGCTCCTTGGCGATGGCAGCGTGCGATTTGCTTCGAAGTCGATGGACTCGTTGGTGTGGTCCTACCTGGCGACGTCCGCGGGAAGCGAAGTTGTTGGCTAGTGGTAATGTCCAAATGAATCCAACTCAAAATCGATAGGAAGTTTTCCAATGATCTTATTTATTCGCAAGCCGTTGATGTGCGCCATGCTGCTGATGTTGTTGGTTGTCGGTTGCGGATCGCAGCAGTTCAGCCCTGCCAGTCGAGAACTCATGAAGCCGTTGCAAACAGCGGTTTTCTCCAAGAAGCTGGAGTGGATTGATGCGGCCGAGAAAAAGATTCACGCCCAATTCGACGCCGACAACATTTCGCGCGACGAACTGGAAGCGCTGCTGGCGATCGTCGGGAAATCGCGGTCCGGCGATTGGTCCGCAGCTCAGCGGACATTGACCACCATGATCGACAGCCAGCGTGCGACGGCGTTCGACATCGCACGACTTCAGGAAGGCCAGCAGAATCAGGTCGCGATGGAGCATCGCAAGCTGGCCAGGCAATCGCGACGTTGAGTCCCCCGAGACTGCTCGCCAGGCGATAAGCCTTACCGCTTGGCGGGCAATGTTTTCACAAACTCGCACGCTCGAAACAGCCACTCCTTCAAGGAGAAATCCTCTTCGATTCCCGCGGGAGCGACCAGGATCCAACCCCTCATCGGTCGGCCTGTGCCGTCGAATGCGCGGACATAGGGTTCGTAGAGTGCTGCCGCCCCTTCTTCGGTGTCGAGGCGGACAATCAACGAGTCGCCCCATACAGCAACGCAGATGTTGCCGTTCAGCAGGAACGCGATTCCGCCGAACATCTTCTTTTCTGTGATCCCGGCTACAGGGACCAGACCTTCGCGAATCCGCGCAGCCAGCGATTGATCGAATGCCATCGTGCTCGCTTTGACTCTTAAGTTGGGTGCCACTGGTGGCAGCTCTGGGCCACCAGTGTCTTCGCGTCGCTAAAATTGCTTTGATCGAGTGACGAGCATATGCAACATTCAGCGTCAGCTAGCATTGTCTACTCTTTGACACATCGGCAAGACAATCGCAACGCAACGCCGTCGCCGGTGGCATCCGAGCGAGTCGGTATCGCTATTTTTTCAATCCCATTCAAGTGATTCCCTCTCAATCCTGATAGGATGGCGGGCGCGAATTGCGATTGCGGTTCTTCATTTCAAATAAACTTCAACGATCCAAATCTTCTGCAAAATCGCCTCCCCGGTGGATGAAGGAATTCGTGTTCGTGAACAGCTCTTCAGATCCTGTCGATCCCCTGGCTTCGGCGATTGCCTCTGGAAGGCAAATTCTTTTAGCGCGGTTCAAGCGAGGTCGCACCGAGTTCTCGATGGAGCATCTGCGGGATTCCCTCGGCGAGAATGGCAGCTTCGTCGACGCGATCATCTCGGCCTTTGTTGAGCAAGGGTTGATCGAAGAGCAGCCCGTTGAACCGCCGCAGGGAGTCACAGCAAATCTGCTCGGATTGTCGTCAGTGACCTATCGAATCAGCCCCAAGATTCTCGAGATTCCCTTCAAGGCTCATCTGGGACTGAGTGTTGATGAGACCCGCCTGACAATTCAAAGGCCCGACTTCTGCCGCCATGTGGTCACACTATCACCCACGCAGATGAAGCTAGCCGCGGCGATGTGCGAAGGGGGTGAAGCCGGGATCGTGGTCTCGGTGGCAACGAAATTGCGCGGCGGAGAGAAAACCGGCGAACGCCAGTTCCGAACCTCGTTCAACCGATCGCTCGCCCTGCTGGGAGTCAGGTTGGAACGATTTGCGTGGCGACTCGTTGAGAAGTAACGAGTGCCAAGGATTAGCCTCAAGGCGCGCGATGGCTGAATGACTGGGCGCCATTCTACTCGTTTTGGATCTCCGTTTGGGTGCCACTCAACTCGGGCAACGATTTTGTAGATTCTAGTATCCTGCGGGTTTGTTGCTTTCAGGCCCAAGGAGGCTGTGATTTTTTCGGATTGCCACTTTTTTCGGACGACGTTTCAGTCGGACCGAAGGTCAATCGTCGGTTATACGCGATTTTGAGAGATCGTTTTTCGACCATACTCATTTCTTCGCCGCTCAAGCTCGAAAAACTCACATCCTCTTGGGCCTGAGGACAGATGCCTGTCGTGAATGCCATCGCTTCAGTTCATAGACTTTTGCAACCCGGGCAATTGCAGTCGACGGTGACTTCATCTTATCCGCGATCAATGCTCTCCAAACGCGAAACCCGCGGGTCGCCGCACAACTGATGATTCCATCGAAATCGCCTGCTTTCATGCCAGACATCGGTCGATAGAGAGCGGGTTCGGCGCGACAGAGGTCCGCATGATGCGGCATTTGCGACGAATCAGCTTCAAACAAAAGGAATTGTCTGATGAATGGCAATGGCATGACACGGCGAGAACTGATGGCCGCGGCAACTGGCGCGGTGGCGTTGCCGTTCTTGAACAACTCTGCCGAAGCTGCCAGCCCACCCCCAGCCAAGTCCAGCGGACTTCGCATGAACCTGGTCATCTTCATGACCGACCAGGAACGGAAGATTCAGCACTTTCCTGCTGGCTGGGAAGAGCAAAATCTGCCCGGAATAACCCGTCTGAAGAAGAATGGGCTCACGTTCGAGAACGCCTTCACGAACGCCTGCATGTGCTCGCCCGCTCGCGCGACGATCCAGACCGGATTCTTTCCCGCGCAGCATGGAGTCAAGTACACGCTCGAAAGCGCGATGACGACTGCACAGTATCCCCAAGTGCAATTGCCGCTGCCCAACAAACTCAGCAACATCGCCACCGTGATGTCGGCAGCGGGTTACAACGTGGTCTATAAAGGGAAGTGGCACCTGGTCAAACCGAAGGGGACGGACTACGTTCCCAGCGACCTTGGCCAATATGGTTACACGCGCTGGAATCCTCAAGATGCCGGAGCCAACACCGCAGCCACCGAGGAAGGTGGCGGGACTTATGACAACGACGGTCGCTTCATGAACGATGATGGAGACTACCTCGACGGCGAGGAAGGAGTCATCGCCTATCTGGAAAAGGTCGCTTCCAATCAACAGCCGTTCTGCCTGATCGTTTCTCTCGTCAATCCGCACGACGTGTTGTTCTATCCAAAACTTATGACAAGCGGCGGCTATACGGACGATTGGACGATCGGGACCATCCAACCGCCAGCCACCGTCAACGAGAACCTGTCGACTAAACCGACTGCTCAGCAACAGTTTCTGGCACTCACGAAAGCGGGCCTGGGCGAGATCACTACGGTCGAGCAGCAGCGAGCTTACCTGAATTTCTATGGCAACTTGATGAAGGTGTCAGACGGCAACCTCGTCAGAGTACTCGACGTTCTCGAACGGAAAGAACTGCTGAAGAATACCCTTGTCGTTCGCATCGCCGATCACGGCGAAATGGGATTGGCGCACGGCGGTCAGCGACAGAAAAACTTTAATTTCTACGAAGAGTCCATCAACATCCCCCTCGTCTATTCGAACCCCGTCTTGTACCCAACGGCCCGTTCGACCAAGGCGCTGGTGTCTCACGTCGATCTGCTGCCGACGTTGGCGACGTTGTTCGGTGCCCCGAAACTTGCCTGCAAGAGATGGCAAGGGGTGGACTATTCGAGCATCGTCTTGAATCCGTCCGCTCCGCCCGTGCAGGACTATACCGTCTTCACTTACGACGACTATCAGTCCGGGCAAACAGGTCCGCACCCAGGGCCACCGAACCATATCGTGAGCATCCGTGAGTCACGCTACAAGCTGGCCGAGTACTACGACGCCGACTTTCCGCTCACCAAACGCCAGTACGAGATGTACGACCTGCAGACTGATCCGCTGGAAATCAAGAACCTCGCGCACTCGTCCTACATCCGCACGCCAGCGCAGCAGGTCGAATTCGTGCGACTACTGGCCAAGCTGAGCGTGGTCAAACTGACGCGGCTGAGTTAGGGCATGGGTAAGCAGGAGCGCAGGACAAGAACGGTCGTGAATCGTCGTTATGCAATGACCACTGATTTGCTTAGAC
>DASYEA010000116.1:0-6877 GCA_036499265.1 Schlesneria sp.
CGACGTACTGGCGACTAACTTCAATAAGCCGGCAGCGCTGTTCGACAAATTCCCTCACGAAGATGTCTTCATCTCGCCCGAGAAACCGAAAAGTTAGCGACAGAAAATGATCGGCGGTCGCTAACCCCACAGGTTCCACCACGCCGCCTTCGCAGGCGCGGCTGGGGGGGAGGTTCGCGGCGGCTTCGCGGCGGCGCTGGAATTTCCGGACGTGATCACCTTGCGTTCGGGCATCAGCACGCAACTGAGGTCACCGCTGTCTCCGCCCGTTGTATCGCACAGGATACGCTTCGGACGAATCTCGACGGCGTCGACCTTCACGTGTCCTGACACGACGGTCAATGGGCAGTCGCGCGGTGGGTCGGCATCGACAAATGATTTCTCGCACAACCATTGGGGTCGATTCAGAGAGAAATCCTTCTGATGCAGAATTCGCAACTGCATCGCAAACGGTGCATTCGGATCGAGTCCCGCGTGGACAAACAAGAGCTGCGGATGTTCAACGCACCAGGGCAGGTTGACCAGCAACTCGCGATGCTCGGCGGGGACTTTGTCCTTCAACTGCTGCAGATTGCCAGGTTCGGCACCGTAGGACTTGAAGGTCGTTTCCGAGTTGTAGTGCTTGACCCAACGATCGGCCCAATGTGATTCGCCCTGTGTGGGCAACCACCCGAGTGCCGCGCACATCGCGTATTCGTGGTTGCCGGCGATCGCCGTCGTTTTCGCGTGGGCGCGCAGAGTCTTCTGGAAAAGGTCGATGCTTCCCTTGGGATCTGGCCCGCGATCGACGAAATCACCAATAAAGATAATCCAGCGATGTTCATAGTCGGGCAGAGACTTCAGCTTATCGAGGACAACCGCCAACTTGTCTGTCTGCCCATGGACGTCACCGATGACCGCGATCGGACCCTGGATCTTGGTCTTGAGAGAGATTTCCGCCATTACTACCAATTCCCCCCCACGCTGCTACCGCAAACGACTCTCGACATCAGGATCGAGTGCCACGGCCCGCTTCAGATTATCGGCGGCTGCGTCCATTTGACCAGACGCCTGCAAAACCAGCGCCTTCCGGTAATACGCTTCTGCGACCGAAGGATCAATCCGACGGGCCTCGGCAAAGCATTCGATAGCCTTGTCATAATCCTTCAGACCCAGGCAAGCGTCACCTCGCAGCGAATAGGCTTCTTGTTGCGGAGCAATCGCGAGCATCGTGTCGGCATCGGCCAGGGCACTGCTGTAATCGTCCAAATCCAGATAGATCCGACCGCGAACCAGCAAGGCCGCCGTCGACTTGGGATCGAGCTTTAGAGCGAGTTGCACATCGTCCATTGCCTTCGAAGCATCGTTGGCCTTGAAATGATGATTGGCGCGTTCGACCAGGACATTGATGTCTTTCGGCTTAGCTTGAATCGTGCTCGTCAGTTCCTGCAATCGCAGCAGCCAGTCGTGGCGAGCTTCGTCGGCCAACGCCAGATCGATCGCCGAAATCTTGCGATAGATCTCGCAACGATGTTCGTAGTACTTCGGGTTCAGCGGATCGAGCATCATGGCGTTGGTAAAATCAACAATCGAATTGTCGATGTCGCCCACGCGTGCTCGCAGCAGGCCGCGATTGTTGTAAGCATTCACATAGCGTGGACTGAGCTTGATTGCCGTGTTGAAGTCCGTCAGCGCCGCGTCGGTATTTCCGGCTTGCATCTGAGCGAAGCCGCGATTGTTGTAGGCGTCAACGTAATTGGGATCGAGCTTCAAGGCCTGATCCAGTTCGTCGATGGCGGACGCATATTGCCCGCGAGCAATGTGCAGCAAGCCGCGGTTGTTGTAAGGGTTCGAGTACTGCGGAGCGAGTTCCGTGGCCTTGTTAAAGTCAGCGGTTGCCTTCGGAAACTGTTGCATCCCCATCAGGACGAAGCCGCGATTGTTGAACAGACGGGCGTCTTTGCCATCCAATTCAATCGCCTTGTCGAGATCAGCAACGGCCGCGTCACTCTTTCCCTGGCGATGTTGAATCGACGAACGAATCGAATACAGCATCGCATCGCCCGGCTTGGCTGCGATCAGTTGATCGACCTTAGCCAGCGCGGCGGTGTAGTCGCCTTGCTCCATCAATTCGGAAACTTCAGGCGGCATCGGCTCTGAAGTCAGATAGGTCGCGACTGGGGCTGCAGTTTGCTTGCCGCAACCAACCACCAGAACCAACAACAACACCGACAATAAACTTCTCATCACGGGCGGACTCCTTCCGCAAGATACAACATCCCTGTTAACAGCGAGTGCTTTTAATTCTGACGGGCCGATCGGTCAATAGCCGTTTCTGCCGATCCTGGCAGCGATGCTACTTACGCTCCAGCTGATAGATCGCGAAGATCACATCTTCGACCGACTTGGGCTTGACCTTCGCTGCCGAAACGGCCTCGATCTTTTCGCGAGCTTCGACCGAGTTGTAGCCCAGGCTGATCAATGCTTCCATCGCTTCGTTGAGCACACTGCGATCCGATGGAGCGGCCTGTGGGAATTCTTTGGCAACCATTAAGGCGAACTTCGCCATCTTCCTCCGCAGCTTCGCGACGATGCGTTCGCTCATCGCGGCCCCGATGCCGGGGAGCAGGCTGAGTTCCTTTACGTTCTGCTCTTCGATCGCTTCGGCGACTTCTCGCACTGGGCGAACCATGGCGCGCAGCGATTTCTTCACGCCCATACCGTCCACCGAACAGACGAGGTCAAAGAATTCGATTTCGGCTTCGGAGAGGAAGCCAATCAGTCGCGGGGTCAGGCGGCTTCCTTGAGCGTTCCCTTCGATGTATTGAATCGTCTTGAGGGTGACTTCGTTTCCCATCGACGACTGCAGTTGCCGACGAACAAATTCGGGAACGTACAGCTCATATTCGAAGGCCCCAACCTCCAACCTTGCCGAGTCTTCGCTCAAACGAACCAGCTTGCCAGTAATGCGGGTAATCAATGTCAGAGTTCCTTCAGAGCTTGACGAATCGTTGTAAATCGACGGGTGGCCGGGGTTGGAGCGCTTCGCGAAGCCCTGGAAAGCGCCAATTAAGGCTTGACCAGTGTTCCCATCGTGCGACTGCAGTGATAATGGCAAAGGGCAACAGCGAACGCATCGGCCACATCATTCGGTTCAAGGATGTTGGGGAGCCCCAGTTCGTTCCGAATGGCGTGCTGAATCTGCTCTTTCGACGCTTTGCCGCTGCCCGTCAGCAACCGTTTGATCTCGCGCGGCGCGTAGTCCTTCACCGTCAATTTGGCGTCCGCGGCCGCAAACAGGATGGCTCCGCGGGCGTGTGCCATCAGGATGGCTGTCCTGGGAAACTGAGCGGAGGAAAACACCTGCTCGATCGCCAGGCATTGCGGCTGGAACTCCTCGATCACCTCACGCAGGCCGTGACCGATTTCAAGGACGCGCTCGGCCAACGTCAGCGTTTGCGTCGAGCGGATGACGCCCCCTTCGCGCAGAATCGGGCCGGACTTGGAGCGTTCCAGGATCGCGTAGCCAGTCCGGTTGAGTCCCGGATCGACCCCCAGAATGCAATGCGGCCGCGAGTCGGTCGCGAAATGCGGTCCATTGGTAGTCATCAGCAGCATCCTTGCGGCGATACGGTAGTGGAGCCGAACTGGCGGCTAACGAGAATCAGAGCATAGCAGGTTCCGCGTGGGGCGCAAATTCGGGTCTGATTTCGGTATATATCGGAGCCAAAGTTCAAATCAAGGCACCAGACGCAAGTGTCGATTCCCAACCTGCAATGCTGCACAGGCACTCGATTCGTGCTCGAAAAGTGCCAGGTTCCTTGCGTCATGACACTCGTGTGATTCCAGCGTGTAGAACCGACTGCCGCTACGGAAATCTCAATCACCCGATACTTAATGGTCGGTATCGATAAGTATCGCGAGGACACACTTCCGACTAAACTGCCATCCAACTGAGTCGATTGCCTTCACGGGGAGATGAATCTTGGCAGCAAAAGTTGGGAAAGTGGTCTGGGCTGGTCGCATCTTGTCGCTACTGGCATCGGCGTTGTTCATCATGAGTGCCGCCATGAAACTGTTGGCTCCCAAAGAGATCGAAAAGGGGATGGGGCCGCTGCAGCTTCCCACGAGCCTGATTTTGCCGTTGGGGATTCTGGAACTCGCTTGTGTTGCCATTTATCTATTTCCTCCCACGGCGATCCTAGGGGCGATACTGCTGACCGGATACATGGGGGGAGCGATTCTGGCTCATTTGCGAGTGGGCGAGCCGGTCTATGTTCAGGCCATCTTGGGCGTGGTCATCTGGTTGGGGATTTTCCTGCGTGAGGAACGGCTGCGAAAGTTGATTCCGATCCGCCGGTGAGGGCTGTTCGTTCTGGCAAAGCGGGCTCTTGTTCGAGGAAACCACGATGGGTGATCTGGCTGACGGCGAGGCTATCCAAGTTCAGGGTTCGGGCAGTTCTGTTTACACCCTGAAGAACATCGGCGGCGTCTATTCTTGCACGTGTCCGGCCTGGCGAAATCAGTCGTCGGGCATCGAAGCCAGAACGTGCAAACATCTGCGGAAGCTGCGGGGCGATGCCGCGGAAGTTGAGCGGTTGGGGACTCCTGTTGCGGCTCCTGTACGCAAGATGAATGCGGACGGCGAAGAAGAGGATGCCGTTGAGGCTCCCGTGCTGTTGGCCGAATCATGGGACAGCGCACAGGATGTCACCGACTGGTGGATCAGCGAGAAGCTTGACGGCGTGCGGGCCTATTGGGATGGGACGCAGTTCCTGTCGCGGTTGGGTAACCTGTATGCCGCTCCCGCCTGGTTTACGGCGAGCCTCCCCAAGGAACCACTCGACGGCGAACTGTGGCTGGATCGAAAGCAGTTTCAAAAGACGGTCAGTATCGTTCGGCGCAAAGATCAAAGCGAGCATTGGCGGCAAATCAAGTTCGTTGTGTTCGATGCCCCCGCCTTGAAGGAACCGTTTGAAGCGCGGATGGATTACCTGCACAGCTTGGTCCAGCAACAAAAGCCCGAGTTCGCTGTCGCGCACGAACAGGCGCGCTGTCAGGGGATCGCTCATCTGAAGGAAGAGTTGCAACGAGTTGAAGCGCTGGGTGGTGAAGGACTGATGTTGCGCCAACCTGCGTCACTCTATGTCGCGGGCCGCTCGTCGACACTGTTGAAGGTCAAGACATTCTTCGATGCCGAGGCCAAGGTGGTCGGACATCAGGGTGGAGCAGGGCGGCACAAGGGGAGGTTGGGAGCACTCCAGGTGGTGCTGCCGGACGGGACGGCATTCTCAGTCGGAACGGGTTTCTCTGATTCTCAACGGGAATCCCCACCCGCCATCGGCAGCGCCATCACGTTTCGCTATCAGGAACTGTCCGATGCGGGAGTCCCTCGGTTCCCGTCATACATCGGCATCCGCAAGGACGAGCCCATTGAAGCGGTTACTCCGGTGGCCAGTCCTAAAAAAGTGAAGGCAGCAATCACTTACTCAACTTCGCCCAAATCGGCGAGTACCAAGGGGAGCGTTCCAACTCCAACGTCATCAGCGGCATCCGCAGTCGACGGGGTTCGCTACTTCGAGTTTCACGACGACAAATCGGACAAGTTTTGGGAAATCAGCACTGCTGGTCTTGAGGTTACCGTTCGATATGGTCGTACTGGGACACAAGGCCAGTCTCAGACGAAATCGTTCGCCGATCCCGCGGCCGCGGCGAAGCATGCGAACAAGTTGATTGATGAGAAGACCGCAAAAGGTTACGAAGAACAAAAATCATAGTCGGCACCGCCGACTTGACGTGACGATTATCAGACTCTTGAGACGACGATGCAGATTTTATTGGTTAATGACGACGGGATTCATGCTCCCAGTTTGCTGGCGATCTATCACGAATTGCGGAAATGGGGCGATGTGACCGTGGTGTCACCGGCATCCGAACAAAGTGGTGTCGGTCACTCGATCACCTATCTGCATCCTCTGCTGGCCAACAAGGACTATCGCAACGGCGAGTTCTTCGGCTGGAAGATCGAAGGCCGTCCCGCCGATTGCGTGAAACTGGGAATCCACGAACTCTGCAAATCTCGTCCTGATGTTGTGATCAGCGGCCTGAATGCGGGAGCGAATGTCGGTCTGAATGTGCTCTATTCGGGAACGGTTGCTGCCGCCGTGGAGGCAGCGTTCTTCGGTATCCCCGCCATCGCGTTGTCGCAATGGATGGATGGTCCGCCGAATTTCGAAGAGACGGCGCGACGGGCGATTCCATTGTGCAAGAAGCTATACGAAAGAACTCAGCCCGGCATGCTTTGGAACGTCAACTTTCCACCACCGCGAGCCAACTGGCCGCGAGGAGTCAAATTCGTCGGGATGGAATGCCGCCGCTCGGCAGATGAAATTGAAACGCGAGTCGATCCACGTGGACGCACCTACTACTGGAGCGGTCTGAACCCATTGAAGTGCCACGTCTACGATCCACAGACTGACGTGCAGAGCCTGACTGAGGGGAACATCACCGTCACGCCGCTGCAATTCGACCTGACTCAGCAAAAGCTGTTGAACGAACTTCGCAGCGAAAGCTGGGAGATTCCTTCCCATGAGTAAGCCGAAGAAGTCAACTCGCCGTCCCTTCAAACTGAAAAAACGTTGGCAGAAGGCGGCGGAAGCCCAAGCTCAATCGCAACCTCAACCGCCAGTCCGCAAGGCCAAGAAGAAGATTGCTCCGCCGCCGCCGGAGGAATCGGACAAGAAGAAGTCGCTCCCGCCATTGCCGACGTTTGAGCCATTGGAAGTGGGCGGGGCGTTTACGATCCCCGCCGAAGCAGCTGGTCATACCGTGCTGGCGATCTTGCGGGCGTTGCGTCCCGGCGAATCCTGGTCCAAGCTGCGCAGCGTGCTGCTAAAAG
>DASYEA010000117.1:0-12818 GCA_036499265.1 Schlesneria sp.
CACCTCGCTGGCGTTTACTGTCTGGATTCACGCGATCACCGTCCTTTCGTGCTAGAGTTCCCTGCTTCTACCGGACAGCCAGTGCCGGTTGCTTCGCAAGCTTTCCTAGTTCGCCGCGTACGTTCCCGCAGCACACACCAAAATCATTTCCGAATTTCCACATCGAGACAAGAGAAATCTTCGCGTTCAGCCAACTTTTGGCAGATTCCTTTCGGTACCGTCATTCCCGCTCCAGCGGGCTGTTCGTTCCCGTAGTCAAGGTCGCCAAGACCTTGGGCGACCGTCATTGGACGTCATTCGCGCGTCGACTTCTCCCAATCTCGTAGCGAGATTGGCTCCGGGAGCCGCCGAATCCGTGAATCGTTATTCCATTCGCGATTGATTTGAGGTCTTTATCGCTTACATGTCCGTAAAGACAGCATTGAGTGCCTGTTGATTCCAGATAACATTCGTAATGTTACGCCTGAAGGGATACAAATGTGATCACCCCTTCTGAGATGACACGGTGTGCATCGGGCTAGTTTCACAGTCCTGTTCGAGGTGTGGGCAATGCGAATTCTCGTGATTGAGGATGATCCATCGATCGGTCGGGCGTTGTTACAAGGTTTCACAGAAGCGGGGCATTCCTGCGACTGGGTGCAAGACGGAGCGGCAGGAACCGAGTCGGCGAAGTCTCAGCAGGCCGATGCGATCATTCTGGATCTGATGCTGCCGAAGCGTAGTGGCCAGGAAGTTTTGCGAGACATCCGCAGCATGGGCGTGCTGTGCCCGGTCATCCTGCTGACGGCAGTCAGTTCGGTGGATGAGCGCGTCATGGCGCTGAATGCGGGTGCCGACGATTATGTCTGCAAGCCGTTTGAATTCGCTGAGTTACTCGCCCGTGTGAACGCGGTCGTTCGCCGTACCAGTGTCCGTCCCAGCCCGGTTCTTTCCGTGGGGGATTTGACGCTGGACCTGACGACGCGACGAGTTTCCCGCGCGGGTCGCGATATCGACCTGACTCCGATTGAATTTAGCATGCTGGAACTACTGCTGCGATTCGCAGGACAGGTGGTCACGCGCAAGATGTTGTGCGAACACGTCTGGGGATTTAACTGGGACGGCACAACCAACGTCATTGAAGTCCATGTGAATCGGTTGCGCGGCAAGCTGGACAAAGGTCGCACGGAATCGATCATCAAGACGGTGCGCGGTCGAGGCTACGCCATCGCTGGCGAAGAAACGGCCGACGTCGTGTGATTTGGTGAGGTGCAGTCATGAGTTGGTGGTCAAGCAAGGTATGGAATTCCGGGCTGCCACGGGTGCCACGGTTTTGGAGTCCTCGACAAGGCCGTGTCTTTTGAGTCCTTAGAAATTAGGTTGTCGGAAACTCCGCGAAACCGAGTTCAGCATCACTGAATTGGATTATCTCCGGATCGATGATGCTGTATTGAGGAAGAGCACGACCTTGTCGAGGACTCCAAAATCGTGGCACCCTGAGATATCTGCGCCACAGTTCAACTGATCACCAAATTACGACTGCACCCGATTTGGTGAGATTTGAGTTGCTGCTCTACGGAATTCTGTCGCATCGGCGTATGATCCCGACGTCAGGGCTTTCGTCCCCGACGGGTGCTTGGCCGTCTGGCACTGGGCGGCGCTCGCGGATGATCGAACACTGTCTTGTGGTTGTTACTGATTTATGTCGCACAACGGACTGATGCGGTTCGCCATTAAGATGCGGACACTACGTGTCCGGTTGACCGTCTGGAACACCGTTGTCGTCTTATTGACGGTGTTGATTGCGCTATTTGCCGTTCGTGAAGGTCTACGCTTTTATCTGTTACTGGAAACAGACGAAGTCCTGGAAGCGGAAGCGAACGAATTGCTGCTGGCGGTCGAAGAGTTCTACCAGACCGACAAGTCACAGATCATCGCAGAAATGAAACGCAAAGCGGAAGCGCACCGCAAGAGTGACTGGTACATTCGCTGGGTCGATAAGACGCACGAGCATGATCTGTGGCACAGTGGCAATGTCCCTGCTGAGCCGCAAACTCGTTTTCTGGGATCGTACAGCGGTCATAACGTCTGGGGTTCTGCCAGCCATCGGTCAATCGAGGTAGAACTCAATAAGTCGGGGTTGCCTCGACAATACATCTTGGTCGGAACTCCGATCGCGTTCGTCGATGATGACGTCAATCGACTGACGCGCATCCTGGCACCGGTCGGCCTGGCGATTTTCCTGCTGGCTCCACTAGGTGGCCTGTTGCTGGCCGAGCGGGCCATCGAACCTCTGCAAGAGATCATTCACACGACCGAGCGTCTGCGACCAAGCCATCTGAACGAGCGACTTGTCGTTCGTGGTGTCGGTGATGAATTGGATCAACTGGCCACGAAGATCAACACCTTCCTCGATGTCATTGCCACCCATCTGCAGAAGAACCGGGAATTCGTCGCGAATGCGGCTCACGAACTGCGGTCGCCGCTGACCGCGATTCAAAGTCTGGTCGAAGTGACTTTGGAAAAGCCGCGAGACACAGGCGAGTATGAAGAGCTGCTGTTTCAGATCAATGATGAATGTCGCCACCTGGCGCAAGTGGTCAACCAGTTGCTGCAGTTGACTCAAAGCGAAGCGCTGGCTGCAGAGACTCGGCAGGAACTGGTCAGTCTTGATGAGATGGCAAACAAGGCGATGGAGATGTTTGAGCCAGTGGCCGAAGAGCGACAGGTCAAGCTGAGTTCCACTCTGACGGACGTCCAGATCACAGGTAATCCGCGTGAGATTCGCCAGTTGCTGACGAATCTCATTGATAATGCGATCAAGTTCACTCCGGCCGGCGGGACAGTGCATGTCGGCTTGAAGCGTCATGATGACAAAATGGTTTGTTTGACAGTGCGTGATACGGGGATCGGGATTCCAGCGGCCGATCTCAGTCGCGTTTTTGATCGTTTTTTTCAAGTCGACAAGTCACGGCACCGTGGGATCGAGACGCGAGGAAACGGGCTGGGTCTGGCCATCTGTCAGGCGATCGTGCATGCGCATCACGGGACGATCTCTGTCGGCAGCAAGCTGGATGTCGGCACGACGTTCACTGTGATGTTGCCGATGGCTCGCAACTTGGCGGTGGTTCCCGATATTGGCAGTCATCACAAATCGCCAGTCGATCTTTGAAGGTGCTGAAGTGACACCTGAATCATCGGCGTCGATTTCGTCCGATCATCGCGATGTATCCGCAGCCACTTTGGTGATCGGTACGCGTATCCTGCCGACACGGTACTGTCTGGCTCCGCTGGCTGGCTACACGCACCTCGCCTTTCGACGAGCGTTGCGCGAAGTCGGAGGGCTGGGTCTGGCGACGACTGATCTGGTGCATGCGACTCAACTGGTCGGCGGGCATCGTCACTCGCTCGAACTGATTGAAACGCATCCCGAAGATCGACCGCTCTCCGTACAGATCTTCAGTGGTCAGGATGAGCACCTCATCAATGCGGCTCGCTGGTTGCAGGATCGCGGCTACGAAGGGGTCGACATCAATATGGGCTGCCCGATGGCCAAAGTGAACGGGCAGGGGGGCGGAGCCCGGTTGTTGTGTGATGCGGATCATGCGAGTCGTCTTGTCGAGCAAGTTGTGAATGCGGTCAGCATCCCCGTCACGGTGAAAATGCGACTGGGCTGGGATCGCGACACGATTGCCTCGCCGATGTTGGCTCGTCGTTTTGAATCCGTCGGTGTGGCGGCGATTACCATTCATGGTCGAACCCGGCAGCAGGGGTTTCATGGACAGGTCGATTTGTCAGGAATCCAAGCAACGGTCGAAGCGGTCGAGCGAATTCCGATCATCGGCAATGGTGACGTACGATCGGTCGAAGATGCGTTACACATGCGACGCGTGACGGGCTGCGCAGCGGTGGCGATCGGCCGCGGTGCGATGCTCGACCCGTGGTTGTTCCGCAAGATCGAAGACTACGAAGCCGGACGGCCCGTGCGCGAGCCAACATCGGATGAGCAAGTCGACTTTCTGGCTCGGCATTTTTATCTCATGACCGAACAGCATGGCGAACGCAGTTGCTTCCTGTTCCGCAAGTTCGCGGCCTGGTACGGCGCGCGATTGGGTGTACCCGAAGACTTGGAGCAGCGCCTGCGGCTGTTCACAAGTCCTGTCGAATTCGACGAGATCATTGTGGAAATCCGCCAACGGCATGGCGAACGGAGAACTCCAGTCGCCACGGCGCTTGTGAAAGTTCCAAATGGACCTGTCGAACGCTGGTAATCGACAACAAAAGAGAGGTTTGAAACGCAGAGTCACAGAGAAAGTGCGAAGCACGGAATAAATCAAAGCCTTTTCTCATCCCGTGCCTCAACTGTATGCCGTGGTTTTATTCTTTTGATTTCCTCCGTGTTCTCTGTGCCTCTGTGTTTCAAATCTCTTCGACTTTTCCCGAACAATGTCGCAAACGTCGGCAAACGTCTGCTGTGAGGCTTTGGCGACTTCGTCGCGCCACCGTATGATTGATTGGCCGCAACCACTTCCCCTGCGCCCCTGAGATCTCTGCTGATGTCGACCGACAAACCCCAGCCTTCCGGCTCTGAACCGAACATGCCAATTTCGGCGGGTGGTTCCTCTGATGACGAGGTCAACACTTATCGACTGACGATTCCATCGCCGATGGTCATCGACCCGGATGCACCACCGTTGCTGAATCCAGCGCGGTCAACGGCAAAAAAGGTGGTCAAGAAATCTCGCGTCTCGGGCTTTTGGATTCTGTGGGCTTACAACGCGCTCGTATTTGTGACCAGCGTCTGTGTGATGGTGCTGGAACTGACTGCATCTCGTTTGATCGCCAAGACGGTCGGATCGTCGCTGTATACGTGGACGAGTGTGATCGGGGTGGTCCTGGCGGGAATCACGCTCGGTAACTTTCTCGGCGGTTGGTTGGCTGATCGCTACGACCGCCAGAAGGCATTGGCCTGGACGTATCTGTTCGGCAGCGTGTCGTGTGCCAGTGTTCTGTGGTTAGATCAGATCATGGCACCGATGTCGCGTCCTGCTTACTTAAGCTGGCCGACTTGGGTTCTGACCGTCGTCGCAGCGATGTTTCTGCTCCCCTCACTAGCATTGGGGACGATCTCGCCCCTGGTCGCGAGTATGGCTCTGGCCCGCAGTTCTCGCCTCGGTGCCACGGTTGGCAACGTGTATGCGTGGGGGGCACTTGGTTCGATTGTCGGAACATTTCTGACGGGCTTCTATCTGATGGATGTGTGGGGGACTCGCACGATCATAGGTCTGACAGCCGCAACGCTGGGGGTGCTGGCCATCATTGTTGGCGGGGCGCCGCGACTGTTTCGGACCGCTGTCATCTGTGGGTGGATGCAATTGCTTGGCTGGGTCGTGCTGGCGGCGACCTGCACAGAGCAGGCGATGGCCTACGTCTCAGAGACGGCGGGCGCGATGACGACAGTGATGCAATCACAGCAGCAAGCGGCCGAGACGCGGTCGCAATGGGAACAGTTCGGCACGACCTTGGGAACAAGGCTGCACGAACTGGGGCTGGCACTGAAGCTGCGCGACGATCAAGTCGGTGCCTACTACGATGAGAGCAACTACTCGACGATCATGGTGACCGAGGGAAAGCACCGCGGGCGGCCGATCAAGCATTTGCGGTTGGACAAGCTGATTCACAGCTATTACGACGCATCGAATCCCACGGCCCTGCATTACGAATACGAACAGATTTACGCGGCAGTCACCAAGCGGACTGCTCATCTGCTGACTCAGCCCGTGTCGCTCTCGACGAAAGCCATTCCGAGTGAACGGATCGACCCCGGCCAACTGCCTGCTGGAACAAGCTTCGATCCAGCGACCGCGACATTGCGGGTCAATCAACCCAGTCCCGAAGTCTTCGACGCCCTGTTGTCTTTAGCCCCTGAGGCGGCGTACTGGCAGGCGATCGACAAGCTTTATCAGGAGACGAATAAGCCCCTGTGGGGCGGCTTTGCCTCCACCGAGTATTCGCAGACATCCGATGAAATCGCCGTCCCTGAAGATCTGCAAAGCAAGATTCGCATCGATCAGACGCTGCAAGTCATCACAGCCTATGAAGTGGTGACGCCCGAGATGCGAGATCGGCTGGTGGAGGCCACACCGACTGCCGCCTGGTTTCAAGAAGTTCAGCGGGCTCGAGGATTGTCTCAGCGAGCGACCGCGATGTTCATGGGCGGTGGCGGGTACATCTTCCCGCGTTGGTTCCTGAAAGAGTTTCCCGGCAGCCCTCGCATCGAAGTGGCCGAACTCGACCCTGCCGTCTATCAAGCGACGATTGAATGCCTGGGACTGACGGCGGTCCAACAATCACGCATTCTCACCACGATTGGCGATGCCAGAAATCTGATCGACGATCGACTGCGAGACAATCGCGATTTGGCTGCCAACGGGAAGGCCCCGATTCGCTATGACTTTATCTATAGCGATGCCTTCAACGATTTCAGCGTGCCAGCTCATTTGACGACGCTGGAATTCCTGCAGAAGCTTCACGACTTGCTGAACGATGAGGGGGTCTTCCAAGGCAATATCATCGATATCTATCCTCGAACGGAATATCCCGGCACGACAAAGGGAGAGGGGGAAATCAGCTATCACGGACCTCTTCCAATCGGCCTGGCAGGTCGCGATTGGTCCCCAGGTCGCTACGAACAAGCAGGTGGACGGTTCGCACCGCTGGAAATCAAATCATTCGGCAACAATGAGTACTGGCTGCGAGCCAAGCAGACGATCGGCGCTGTCGATCAAGCTCGCATGACCAACGTCGATCTCGCGAAAGAACCCTCGGGTCCGGCGATCAAGCCGAGGCCGCCGAACGCTCCCGACTGGTCACAGGTGATTGAATCCTTGGCCGCTCAGACTCGTCAGCAGAAATGGTTTGAAGGCGCGGTCCCGTCTGTGATCGTCGCAACAGAGGGGCTGCTGGAAGCATGGACACCCGCCAAGGATCCGTGGCAGTTCGTCGAGTATTGTCGATTGGGCAACAATGGGCAGTCGAGTCGATACGTGCTTGGCTTTCGTGGGATTGTCTCGGCGAAGCAGGAATCGCAGTTGATCGAACTGGATCGCAATAACCGAGACTGGGTTTCCGCAGTGGGGGACGCCTCAAGGCGAACACGTCAACCAGGAGCGGGACGTTTCCTGGGACGCTACGTGAAGACCGCGACTGCCGTCTTTCCGAATGTTTACTTGTTCAGCACCTCAGGTGCGCAACCCGGAAGTGATCGCGACACGTTTGTCATGGTCTGTTCTCGGCGGCCACTTGATCTGAAACGACTGGGCGACACGGGAGACTGGAGCAGCGATTGGTTTGCCGCCTTTGAAAAAGGAACTGTCGATGCCAAATCGAAGCTGATGGGTCAGATGGACGCCGTGTTATCGCTGGCGGAAGGTCAGATCTTGACGGACGATTTCGCTCCCGTCGACAATTTGCTGCGGCCGGTATTCGCCGATCAGCAATGAAGTTTGAGACGATTTGCTTGGTGATACCTCAGTGATAGCATGCTCACGTAACCGGACCTGCCACGACTTCAGCGAAGGTTCGCTATGCCGCGCAATAACGATGAGTCCGATTCTTTCGAAGAAGACAATCCCTTCATGCCACCGGAATCCGACTTGTCCGGTCGCGACGAGCCAGATCGAGAGGTCGAGAGAGATGTGACGGGGATGGTCATGCCCCCGGCCGTCTGTCTGCTTGTCGTGGCGGCGCTCGGCCTGATGGCCTCAATATTCAATGTTGTTATGGCGATCGTGATGGAGGCACCCGCCGTAGATCCCAACGCTCCGCCGTTCGTCCAAGGATTTCAGCAAGGTGGCTACAGTGTTTTTGCCGCCATCGTTCACAGCGGCTTCTTCCTACTCAATTTGCTGATCATTTTTGGCGGGATCCAGATGTTGCGTCTCAAGAATCGCACGCTGGGTATCGCCGCTTCGGTGTTGGCGATGATGAACTTTGGGACGTGCTGCTGCCTGCTCGGGCTACCGGTTGGAATCTGGAGTCTGGTCATTCTCTTGAGAGAAGATGTGTCCAAAGCGTTTGATGATGCTGCCGATTAGGTCTGCTGGCACCACTGACTGGAGATCCGATCTTCTCAATCACAGCTTGGGAAGCTGAATGCCGGCGATATTTAAGAGTGCTGCTGTCACAAGGCAGATCGCCGTGACCCACGCAATTCGTGCGGCTAAGCGACCGCCTGTGGTCGTCGGGTAGAGCGAATTGTCGGGCAGAACTTCTTCGACTTGTTCCAATCCGACCAACACGCCGTCGCCTCGTGACTCCTGGCGAGTGACTCGAACGATATAACTCAGACCACGAAACTTCAGTTGCGCGAACGGGTCTGCCAACGCGTCCGAGAGCGGTTCGGGGACAATGACGGCAAAGCTTCCCAGTGACAACTCGACCATCTGGCAGGCAAATTTGCGGCCCGAGACCACCAGCACGGCCGACGTCTGCACTGTCTCGTGCTTGCAGCGTGAATAGAGTCGTTGATTCAAAAGCATCGTGATTCAAAATGAGAGGTCGCGGACGTATTACCCAGCATCCACTGGTCATATACCTCACCAGAGTGAGGGCTCCGGATCAGACTTCGAGACACACCGCTAAATCAGACGATTGCGGTGAGGGCTGTATCGAAAATACCAGCAGGAATCGCGGATGCCACAATCCGTCTCTCCTCAAATCTGCAAAATCTGCGGACAACATATCGTCGTCCGCAGATGGACACAGATTGAAAACAGATGACGCCTCCAAAATGGCCGCGGACCTGTTTAGCCGTAGGTGGATGAGCGGGTTTTCCGCGTTCGGTTCAGGCGATTGTGGCTATGCAGTCCCTGCAGCAGGAATTCGGCGACGCTGGCGAGCAAGCCTTCGGACGACGCCCCGCGGGCCTCGCCCGTGTCCAACGAAGCCGCGATCTGATCCAGTTGAGTGCGGAAGCCGCGGATAGCGTCGACTTGCTTCAAGACTTCCTTGGCGGACAGTCCATCATCCAGGTCAAGCGTCTTGCCCCCTTCGAAGAATTCGACCACGTTGCGAAACTGCTTCGGATTCAGCTCGTGCAGATCGAACACAGCCTTGACCGCTTCATCGATCAATCGCTCGATCAACCGATCTTCTTGACCGGGTTCGTCACTCATTGTCAGTTCCAGCTTGCCGCGGGAACTGGCTTCCAGATGCCACAGGTCGCTGGGTCGTGCGACCGCGACGGTTTCACCGGCGATCGCACTGCGTCTCTCGGCCGATGAGATCAGGTTTTCGTAGTTCGCGATCGACATGCGCACGCTGACGCCCGAAGCCTGATTGACGTGCGGACTGTTGCGAGCCAGTCGCGACGTCTCTTCCACAACTTCCTGCAGGAACGTCGGGACAACAACTTTGACGCCGTCTTCGCGAGCGGTCCAGGCGTTGTCTGACGTGATCTTCATCCCCAACTCACGAGTGGTGGGGTAGTGAGTTCGAATGACCGAGCCGATACGGTCTTTCAGTGGTGTGACGATGCGACCGCGGTTGGTGTAATCTTCAGGATTCGCGCTGAAGACCATGCAGACATCCAGATTCAGGCGGATTGGAAATCCGCGGATTTGCACGTCGCGTTCTTCCAGCACGTTGAATAAGCCCACTTGAATCTTGGGGCTTAAGTCTGGCAGTTCGTTCATGCAGAAAATACCACGATGGCTGCGCGGGATCAGACCGAAATGCAGCACATCTTCACTGGACAGATGGCGGCCTTCGGCGTGCTTCACCAGATCGACCTCGCCGATCAAGTCGGCGATCGTGACGTCAGGGGTCGCCAGTTTCTCGTGGTAACGGTCGTCGCGGCCAATCCATTCGATCGGTGTTTGATCACTTTGCGAAGCAATCAGATCGCGTGCGAATTTGGAGAGCGGTGCCAGCGGATCGTCGTGAATCTCAGATCCCGCGACTATGGGGATCGCCTCATCTAGCAGCGTGGTCAGCATGCGCAGCATGCGGGTTTTCCCTTGGCCGCGTAGCCCGAGAAACAGAATATCATGCTGCGACAAAATCGCATTTTGAATCTGCGGGATAACCGTTTCTTCGTAACCCAGAATGCCTGGAAATAGTGGCTCTTTGTTCCGAAGTTTGGTCAACAAATTGCGTCGAAGTTCGTGTTTGACCGGGGTCGAGCGGTAGCCGGAATCGCGAAGTTCGCGCAACGTTTTCGGTCGATCAGACATTCGTAGAAGACTCCATTGTCGGACGACGCCCGGCCGGCCGATTTTCTGGTGGCTGACAGCGATCCCCAGTGGGGACATCGCGAAGCGCGTGCGCACTGCGACACACAAGTGTAGTCAGGCCACCTTGTCGAGACTATGGTTGACGCGATGCGGTGACGAATACTCGTCATAAATTGACGCACGCGGCATCTCGGTCACACAACTGTCCGGCACGAACGAATCAGTTGGTGCCATTTCTATTCAGACCTTGCGCCGCCAGGCCGAACAGTGCTGTTTCCAATAGATTTCGCTCGAAGAAGGCACCCACCGCTTCCAGGCAGGTGTACTGCAACAGAATAAAGTCGCCTGGCTGGATCACGATTCTTTCGGACAAGTCTGTCCGAGCGCGATACAAGTCGATTTTGATCGGTACTTCGCCCCCATCGGGCAGCTTCCGCAAGACGATTGCAGTACTGGGACTGATCGAGACGTCGTTGTTCAAGGCGGACACCCCGCCGATAGCGCGGCTGGCACCCATCACTCCACGCGACTGAGCCAATGAGATCGCTTGCATGATGTCGAGGTCATAATCGCGCGGCAGCGTGTACTGTCCACCACCCAGCAAACCTCCGGTGTAAAAGACTTCCGTATCTCGCGATTCGATGAAGACGATGTCGCCGTCATACAGGATCACGTCTTCAGGACGAATGTCCGCTGTTTCGCCAGGGCCGAGCCGGATCGGAATGCGGATGACATGTCGGCCGTCCAAGGTGCCGCCTCCGGTCAGGACACCGTGGCCCGGATCGAGTTCCTGATAGCTCAACGGAGGTCCCCCTTCGGGGTTGCCGTCCGGCTGAACCGCGGGAGGTGTCCACGGAACGAACGGTGTCGTGCCATTGGATGGCATTCCATTTGTTGGAGAACCGGAAGGGCCAGTCAAAGTCGGCGTTGGATTATTCAGCCCTGATAAACCGGGATTCATCATGCTATTTGGCATGACACTATTGCTGAGTGGTGGTCCCCCTGCTGGAGGAGCGGGTGGTGGAGTCCAGCCGCCGTTCGGTGTCATCGGCAGATTATTAACGCGAGGATCCGCATACCGTGGGTCATTGTAACGAGAATCGATGGGGGTCGGTCCGCCTTGATTCAAGGAAGTCGGATACTGTGTCTGAACAACTTGTGGATTGTATTCTTGCTGTCCTTCCGCCTGACGCCATGAGGCAAGCTCGGACCTGTCGCCGTTTTGGGCGAAGCCATCGTTCCGGGGTGAACCGCCGATTGGGGGAGCGGAAGGTGAATTCCAACCACCGTTCGGTGCCGTCTGTAGATTGCGTACGGGCGGGTCGGTGTAACCGATTGTCCCTTGATTCGGATACTGCGACTGAACGATCTGGGGTTCGTACTCGAGCTGTGCCCCGACAGGGCGATCAGACCAGATCTTGGGTGGAGCAATCGGAGCGTTGTCTTCTGCACCACCAGGGGGTGCGATGTTGAGTCCGTGGCCGGTGGCCAACGGGAGCGTTCCACTCGCATATTGCACGCGCTGGTTCGGTTGCCCGACAAAGTTCGCTTGAGTGACGTTATTGGAGTTGTGATATCCCGCGTTATCGTTGTACCCCGGCGATTGTCCACGAATGATCGGGGTTTCTGGTTGCAACCCGAGCGGCCCGATGTTTCGCAGCATTTCAGGATTCAAGTCGGTCGGCCAGCGCGGATCCAACGTTCCAGCCTGGTTCGCAGCACGGCGGCGAATGACGTAGACAGCGTTCTCTGCATCCAGGCCAGGCAAGCCGTCGGTCGCCGTGAGGGCGTTCAAAACGTCGTTGGTGTAGACCGGCAGGTTCACAACTTTGCCTGTGCCGCGTTTGACCATCCCGATATTCACCTGGCCAAGGAATGCATTCGCCTGCGGCTCGTTTCGCGAATCCTGGCGAATCACCAGAACTCGATACTGCCGAGGTCTCTGGAGGTTTACCTGGACACGATGATAATCTGGCTTGATCAACTGCCGTGGCGTCAAATAGGCCTGCTTGACTCGCTCTTCGGCTTCGGCGAGTGTCATGCCGCGTACGTTGACCGATCCGACGAACGGCAATGAAATCGTGCCATCTTCGCGAACAGGGTAGGGCATGCCGAAGGACGGCGGCGTGTCATTGTTGACGGGGAAGTAGACCGGTGGAGGATCGGTCGATTTGCCGACAAAGCCTTCCACATAGATCCCCAGCACGTCGCCGCCATCAATGCGATGAACCAGGCTGCCGGTCTTTGGATCGAGTGGCGGGGTTTGGCGCAACAGCGACAGATCGATCGTGCGACGATTGCTACGATCGCCGATCTTCATCTCGGTCGGAAGATAGCGCGCAGGGACGCCATGCACAGGACGGAATGCAGCGCATCCCGACTGCCAGCAGAGCAGCAGACACAGTCCGGCGAAGAGGCTTCGCTGGGTTGAGTCTCGCATTGCGATACGATCCTTGGAAACGGTCACTGCGCGGTCAGCCTGTCGAGCACATGCATCAAGAGGCCGCGTGCGTTGTATGCAACAGGGTCGTAAGGACGAAGCGATTTTCGTGACAGCCAATTCAGCTGACATAGCAATCTGGAGTGTCATAACCACTTTTACAG
>DASYEA010000118.1:0-12130 GCA_036499265.1 Schlesneria sp.
GAGCCGACCGCCAGTCCCGTGCTGACTCAAGCGCGAGCGGGCGAACCCCTGAAGCCTGGCCCTCACAAGATCCAGGGACTCGGTGCGGGTTTTATTCCAGATGTGCTGGACCTTTCGGTGATCGATCAAGTCGAGCAAGTCACGAATGAAGAGGCAATGGAATACGCTCGCCGACTGACTGTCGAAGAAGGGATTCTGGCAGGGATCTCTTGCGGCGCAGCGACGGCAGCAGCGGTTCGAATCGCGAAACGTCCAGAAAACGCCGGGAAGACGATTGTTGTCGTGCTGCCTGATTCCGGTGAACGATACCTCAGTTCGATCCTGTTCGATGGCGTGTTCGACGAGAAGGGACTTGCCCGATGAGCCTGCCCGCAATCCCGTTCGAACATGGTCCGTCTGACAAAACGGACTGGAACATCGATGGCATTGTTGCCGAGCTGCGCGAGTTGCGAACTCGCTCACTGCGAGCTCGTCAGCGCAGCGGTCGTCCCGTCAAGCTGCCATCACGCAAGGTGCTGACCAACACCATCGAGCAGCTAAGCACAGCGCTCTTCCCTAATCGACTCGGTTCGCGCGAGTTGGCTCCGGAAAGCGTCGACTACTTCGTCGGACACACGCTGGACACGACGTTGGGCGTGCTGTCTGAAGAAGTGCTGCGTGAGTTGCAGTTCGTCGCCAGCCCAGACGAATCCATCGATAAACACCATCAGAAATCGATCGAAATTACCCGGGAATTTGCCAGCCGACTGCCGCAGATCAGGGCGTTGCTGGAGACCGACATCCAAGCTGCCTTCGAAGGAGACCCCGCTGCCCGAAGTCTCGACGAGATCCTCGCCTGCTATCCAGGTATTACTGCGGTCACTCATCATCGATTGGCTCATGAACTCTATTCGTTGGGGGTTCCGCTGGTTGCACGGATCATGGCCGAGATTGCTCATTCGACAACCGGCATCGACATTCATCCCGGTGCCAAAATCTCGGGCAGCTTCTTCATCGATCATGGGACAGGTGTCGTCATCGGCGAAACCGCCGTGATCGGCCAGCGAGTTCGTCTCTATCAAGCGGTCACGTTAGGAGCCAAGCGGTTCCCGACCGACGAGAACGGAGCTTTGATCAAGGGAGGGGCTCGCCATCCGATTGTCGAGGATGATGTAGTGGTCTACGCCGGCGCGACGATCCTGGGCCGCATCACGATCGGCAAAGGAAGCGTAATCGGCGGCAACGTCTGGGTCACTCGCAGTGTTCCACCGGGCAGCAATATCACGCAGGCTCGTGCTCGCAATGATGAACACGATGGCGGCTCGGGAATTTAAGTCGAGACCTGTAGGTTATGCTTCAGCATAACCCTGCAAGATCATATGCCTGGACAAAGACACACAGTCACCCGAACACCCATTGGGATCAAAGAGTTATGCTGAAGCATAACCTACGAAAACAAGACGAATGACCGTCGTTAGCAAACGACGACTTCGTTTGTCACAAGTAGTTCATCGCCCGCTTCCATTGCCGCGTGCGTGACTAGCTGCTTTGTGTAATAGGTCGAGACGCGTCCCGAGATGATGATCGATCCTTCGGCAACGCGGACCTGCAGTCCACGAATTCGTCCCCCGGTCCGGACATGCACGGCCGATTCAATCTTCTCTGTGAGTGATTGAGGGGAAATTTCGAAGGTAGCTGCGCTCATTAGTGAATCCTCCTTGAGAATGGCGAGTTGAACAATTGAAGATGTTTCCCCATCTTCGAAACGTGTCGAACGAAAACAAACCACATCGCTTCTGCATCCGCATCGCGAAGAGGATTGATTTTTATCCCACAGGTCTTTGCGTCTCAGATTGAACCCACATCTTGCGGGCGACATCTGAGCATCTCTCCAATCTCGAACGCATCCCTGCTAAACTTCACTTTCCCAAACGGAAGAGGCGCTTGGATCACACGACCCCAGCAAGCTAACGATGATTGTTCTGGGCGTCAAAGAAAATCTATCACATTTGCCCAGTAATTACCGCAAGTTTAGAACCGGTCTTTCGGGTCACTTCCTTTCAAAATTGTGACCTGACTCGTAAGGATTTCTCGGGATGCTCGAACCACAACTGCAGTTTCTGAAGCAACTTCTGGAAGCCCCCAGCCCTTCCGGGTACGAGCGGCCGGTACAGGACGTGGTTCGCCGCTATGCTCAGGAATTTGCTGATGAAGTTCGAACCGATTGGCACGGCAATGTGACGGTGGCTATCAATCCGAAGGGCTCACCACGGATCATGCTGGCAGGCCACTGCGACCAGATTGGGCTGCTCGTTAAACATATTGACGACAAGGGTTTCCTATGGGTCCATGCCATCGGCGGCTGGGATCCCCAAGTGCTGATCGGTCAAAGCGTCCAAGTCTGGACCCGCAGCGGTCCGATTGTTGGCGTGATCGCTCGGAAGCCGATTCATCTGCAATCGCCTGAAGACCGTAAGGTGGTGCCAGAGATCAAGAATCTGTGGGTCGACATTGCAGCCAAAGATGGAGCGGACGCTCGATCGGTCGTCGCGATCGGTGATGCTATCACGGTCACGCTGGGCTTTCGCGAAATGCGAAACGGGATGGCGGCGGCCCCCGGAATGGACAATAAGGTCGGTGCCTGGACCGTGATGTCGGCAGCCGAGCGAGTCAGCCGGCAAAATCCCCAAGCAGCTGTCTTCGCTGTTTCGACAGTTCAGGAAGAAATCGGATTGCGCGGCGTGCAAACCAGTGCGTTTCAGATCGATCCGCAACTGGGAATCGTGGTCGATGTGACGCATGCCACTGACTGTCCGACGATTGACGAGAATCAGTTCGGTCGTGTGAAACTTGGCGGGGGCCCGGTGCTCTATCGCGGACCGAACGTGAATCCGGTGGTCTTTGATCGTTTGATCGAACGCGCTTCCGCGTCGGAGATCCCGGTCCAGATCAACGGCTTGGCAACAGCCGCCAGCAACGATGCGGCTCAGCTACAACTCACACGCGGCGGCGTCGCGATTGGTTTGGTCTGTATCCCGAATCGATATATGCACAGTCCTGTGGAAGTCGTCTCGCTCAACGACCTGGATCAATCCGCCGAACTGATCGCCAAGTTCTGCCTGAGCGTCGACGCGAGCAGTGACTTTACGCCTTAGGCGACCCGTTGGACAACGCATTGAAGCGCGTCGGCTTCAAATCACGAGAGATGTGCCACTGGTTGGCCGCTTCGGACAACCAGTGCGATATCAAGTGACGGTATGGTCAAATTGTCAGTCTCACGTCACATCCCGATCGTGGTTCGCGAAGAGTAAAGCCAGCGGGATTGATCTTCAGTTCCCCCACGCCATTCGCGAAGTCTTAAGGCGTGCCACACAGGTGCGACGAGCTGACAGCACGCGATGTAGGCTAACGGTTTGCCATGTCCTGCTGCGCAAGCGGGCCGATGCATTCTGAATGGACGGACCGATCCGAAGTTCGTCACAAATTCACAGCGTCTTCGTCACATGAACGCAAAAAGGCCTATCCTACCAGCCATATCTAAATGACTGTGCGCAATTCCGCTCGTTCTGGATTTCAGGTTGGGTGCCACTGGTAGCCGCTTTGGGCCACCAGTGTCTTCACGTTGCTGCGATGGCTTTGATCGGGTAGTGAGCGTATGGAATATTCAGCGTCGCCACGGTTTGTTTACTCTGCGATACATCGACAAGACACTGGCAACGCAAAGCCGTTGCCAGTGGTATCCGAAAAGATTTTTTCGCAAGCAGAATCGCGCACACTGATTTAGCGGTATTCGCGCGACGGTGTTCTGAGTGCATCAATTCGCTGACGATCGAGAAGGGGAAATATAAGGCGAATCGCGCCACGGGGGGCATCGGTGGTCCGATGGTCGTTCGAATCATCGGATTCGACGGCGTTCAACCGACCGGCGAAGACAGTGAAATGCAGCCGCATGGACTGCAAGTGTTTGGCAACTACAGGACGACAGTGAGTCTTCCGCGTGACGATTGCACCTATGACTTCAGAGTACCGATTCAGCCCCAAGGCTGATCTTAAACAGAGTTGGGCCCGACCAGCGACTTGAAGTAATTGCGGTCTTCCATTCTTGGTCGAAACGACAATGCCCGGATGAGAACTGAATCTCATCCGGGCATTTTGGTGTTCGTCTACAGGTTGCAGGCCAGTCAATTAGAACTCGCCAATCACCTCGCCGCCGGCTCGGCTACCAAGTCCTCGCCAGACGTTGATGTCGATGTTTTCGGAGAACGATCGAGTGGAGCCGTCCATCATCAAGCTATTGACGCTTCCGATGTGGAAGCTGCGTGTCGTCACGGCTGCATATGTTGGCGCTCCAGTATTGCAAGGAGCCGAACTGCCGCGTTCTTTGCAGGAGATATAGTCGCCCAGAACCAGCGTACCACCTGTGCCCACGATTTGAACTCGCGCATTCGGAGTGAACGTCGTCGTAAACCCTGTCTCGTGGATCTTTCCATCAGTCCACTCGCGATGGCCCCCCGTCAGTCCAGGCGCTCCTAATGTGAATTTTCCACCGGAATTTCCCGCGATTGAGGCCAAGGTCGGGTAGGCATCTGTGGCCGCGGCGTCGTTTCCAATGTTGTTCGTATAGCACTTCACTTCCGACGTACACAATGTGTTGCTGGTACCATCGGTGAATGCGGCCGTCGTGAAATTGCTGTTTGGTGCGAATGCGCCATCGCCAGGTGTCCCCCCATTCAGTGGGCTGGCTGGGTTCGGGGTCCAGACCTTCCAGGTTCCCATGTTGTAGGCATAGTTTGGAGGGTAGAAACCCGTCGAAGTTGGCGAGGTTGCACTCGTCATCCCGTTGATTTCACTCGGACAGCGATTGAATGGCAAAACCTGGGACGTGATTCCGTTGGTCGAATTCGGGACCTCGGAGTAACCCTTCGTGAGGTCTGCCAACGTAAAGGCGTTGGCTTGATCGAGGAAAGGCAGAATTCGCGCTGTGACCGACCAGGTTCCACCTGTCGTGGGGCCGATGCAGAAGCTGGGCGGGAAGACCGAGTGCGTCGACAGATAGTTGTGTACAGCCAAACCAATCTGCTTGAGATTGTTCTTGCATTGAGTCCGTCGTGCCGCTTCACGCGCCTGTTGAACGGCTGGCAACAGCAAGGCAATCAAAACGGCGATGATCGCGATCACAACGAGCAACTCAATCAGCGTAAATCCAGAACGACGGCGAGAGACAACAGGCGGGATAGCGTTTGGCACGACCAGAACTCCAGGAAAGCAAGGCGGGATGTTGACGAAGACGGCCCTCGGCAGATCCGTTTGCAGGCGTGGCTGGCGTGGCAAATATCGCTGGCGTCGCTGGCTGATAGGCGTCGCTGGCGTGTTAGCTGGCTAGCTCAAACGGGATTCAGACTCAGTTAAGTTGACACTGAGTCTCAATATCAGGATACTAGCCACGCCGGAACCGTCATGCAAGGCTCTGAAGGCCGCTGCGCCGACTCGTCAATACGACGCAGAAATCCGTCTACTTTGGAAGCCGAAATGGATCATAACCCTAAGCCCAGTAACGAGTCCGAACATTCCGATTCGACCCTCAAAGAGTACGAATCCTCGCAACTGCTGCACGGAGCTAAAGAAATTTTAATCCGGCATGCGGGCGAAGTTTATCGCTTAAGGCTGACCAAGAACGACAAACTGATACTGCAGAAGTAGGCAGAGACTCTTGATCGCTTCATAGGTCGGCGCGAGTTCCCAGCCATCAAAGAACACAAAGAGCGAGCCTTACGACTCGCCCTTCGTGAGATCCATCTTGGGGCCTGGCCTTCTCAACTCGCGGGCTTGATGGCGACCTTTTGAGCCCCAGTTGCTTTCACCTTCGGCAGGCTGATCGACAACACTCCGTCCTTGAATGTCGCTTCTGCTTGCGTACCGTCGACTTCGACCGGCAACCGGACTGACCGATCAAAACGACCGAATGACCGTTCCGTCGCGTGGAAGTTCTGTTCGTTGACGACTCTTTCGTCTTTCTTTTCACCGCTGATGCGCAAGACATCAGCCTGAACTTCAATGTCGATTTCTTCCTGTTTCACACCAGGCAATTCGGCGACGACATGGACTGTGGTGTCCGTTTCGCTGACATCCAGCTTGGGATATGAGCCGGTCGACCCATGGAAACCACTCGGCCGAGTCGCGACCGCGGAACCAAAAAAGCCATCCAATAGTCGGGCCATCTCAGGAGTCGAATGTGCAGGTCGTCTTACTAAAAACATGGGATCGCTCCTCATTAGAAAAACTGTGAATTCCCATAGCGGAATTAGCCGGGGAAGATGCTTGAAAAGCCCGTAAGGTGGAGCTCTGTCACCTTGCTGGCGTGATGTGGCTAAGTTGCATGGAGCGTGCCAACCCTGAATCCTGTACGGATAAATGTGTGTATCATCATAAAAGACTATGAGTTGTGTCACATGTTGATTGTTGAGCCAATTTGGCAGCATTGCGGAAGATGCCATGTTGGCGTTTTCGGCGACGATGCGAATGGCGAGTCAATCGTTGGTGCCAATTTGGCGTTGTAGTGACGGATAGGTAATTCAGGTGGTCAACGCGGCGATCTCCGAATCCGTTCAACGGCAGCCGGCCGAATACCGATGACTAGGGCACATCAAGGGCGGTATCGACGATGACGTTCCGGCGCAGGGAGAGTGCCGGTCGGACAGTCGTCCCATCCATTCTCACCACGAGGCTGCCTCCCAAGAACTGCGTTCGCGAGCCATGTCGATTCAGTTTGCAGGCTCCAAGTCCACGGATGATCGGCGTCGGCGTCGGTTGGTTGTCAATGCGGACGACCCAGGCGCGGACGGAACGACCGGCGCTGAAGGTCTGCCCGGATCTGGCGTCTCGTCAGAACTGGTGAAATCGGCTGCGGCGGCCCCTTGGGTGCCGGTTTCCGAGTTTCGCTTGTGGACCTACGCCGTCCTGATTGGCCTCATTATTTCCGGAGCCGCTTTCGTGCTGGCGTCACCGATTTCGGTCCGGCCAGAACTGACGCCGCTGACCAGGCATCTGTTGGAGGGTGACCGTCCGGCCCTGGCAGTTCTCATTCAGGCCGCGATCTGTTTTCTGTGTGCTCAGTTATCGTTATTGATCGGCTGGTACCGGGCTCAGTGCAAACTCGACTTCCGGGGTCTCTACCGAGTCTGGCCCTGGGCGGCCGCGGTATTCGGAACGACAGCAATCTGCCTGGCGACAAACGCACATGGACTGACGGGTCAGATCGTTGAGTCCAGCCAATTGCTGCAATGGCGACCATCCGTCGTGGCGTGGTTATTGCCGTTGATGTTAGCCGCTTCTCCTTTGATCGTGCTGATCGATCGCGATGTTCGCCGCAGCCGATCAAGCTTGTACACGCTGCGAATGGCTTGGGTCTTATCGCTATCTTCGGCTGCCTTGGAGCTGTGCGCAGTCGATCTGGTTGATCAAACTTGGGCTCCCAAAGCTCGAATCATCGTGCCCTTGTTTGCCGTGGCAACGCTATTCGTCGGCCTCTGGCTGCATGCTCGCGTTGTTGCTTACATCTGCCCTGATCCTCCAGAAGCCACGGGGACTAGTGCCGCATCGCAACTGATGGCAGTCTTCGGTTGGATCGCCGCTCGGTTGGTTTGGAAGCGGACCCCGAAAGTTGTCGAAGCGGAAGTGAAACCAAAACGGGGCCGAAAGAAAGCAACCACCGAAGAAGATGAAGAAGCCGCTGCTCCAAAGAAGAAACGCAAGGCACCAGCCAAACGAGTGACGAAGCCGCGAACTCGAAAGGTCGCCGAACCCGAAGAGGAAGAGGTCGAAGAAGAGGAACAGGAATCGACATACGCCGATGACGCAACGGAAGCCACCGACTCATCATATGGCTACGATGAAGAGACCGAAGAATCAAACGAGTGGGAAGAGCAAGAAGAAGAGCCAACACCACCTCCGAAATCGGCGAATCGATCGAAGCAGGAATCCAGTCCGGTTCCGCCCCCTTATTCCGGGGCTCAGAAGTTCGCGAACAACTCTAATAGTGCCAAGAACAATTGGAAGGAGCCCGAACCCGCCTCGAATGACTCGGATGACGATGAGGAATCGGACGATTCTGATTCGGAATCTGGCGACTCGAGCGGCGGTCCCGATCCGCTGAAGGGGCTGACGAAGCGGCAAAAACGCGAACTGCGACGCCAGAACAAGGATCAACAACGCAATCCGCGCCGTTGATTTGGTTTATGGTGGCTGGCCGCAGTTTCATGCCGGCGCTGGTGCTGTTACACTCCTCGCGTCCCCTTGGGGTCACCTTGTCCCGTCTGCCGCCATCCAGCTTCCGACCGGGATGTGCATACTGGTCCCATTTCCTAGCCGGTTCATCCGCAGTGGCGGTTTGGCCGTACACTGGAGCTGATTGAATGACCCACGCCTGGCATGATGTCACCCCCGGAGAGAAGCTTCCCTCCGAGTTCACGACCGTCATCGAAATTCCCCGCGGTTCCAGCGTCAAGTACGAACTCGACAAGGAGACTGGCCTGTTGCGATTGGATCGCATTCTGCACTCGGCCGTGTACTATCCCGCGAACTACGGTTTCATTCCGCAGACGTTGGCTGAAGATGACGATCCGCTGGACGTACTGGTTCTCTGCCAGGAGCCGGTCGACCCACTGACGTTACTCGAAGCGCGAGCGATCGGTTTGATGACAATGGTCGACTGCGGCAAACGCGACCATAAGATCCTCGCGGTCGCGGTTCACGATCCGGAATTCAATTCGTTCCACGAAGCTGATGAGTTGCCACCACATAAGCTGGCAATGATTCGTCGATTCTTCCAAGACTACAAAACGCTGGAGGGGAAAGCGGTCGAAGTCGACGAGCTGACCTCGGCGAAGACGGCGTTCCCGATCATTCTGGAATCGCTGGAACGATATAGCCTGTTGCGTCGTCGCGGCTTCAAATAGGCCAGCCACGTGGGAGAGCAGCGAATGGTCGTACGCTCTCTTTTTTGAAATCGACACCGCAACTGCATCTTTGCATAATGTTGCTTTTGCAATTCTATTGCAAAATGCGTATTGTGCCATCGCCGATGCCGCACTTTCGTTGGTGCAGCGAAATGACGGAGATCTGGAAAGGTTCAGTGGAGCCTCGCTGCGAACTCTCCCTACACAAGATCTAGTCTGTGCCGACACGCGACCATTGAGACGACTTCTATGACCTGGCCCGCCACCCTGCTGACGATTTATTGCCTGCTGATTGCCGCGTCGGCTCTGTTCGGTGGGTTCCTGCCGTCATTGTTGAATCTGACGCATCGCAGGATGCAGTACCTGGTCAGTCTGATTGGCGGATTGATGCTGGGGGTCGGCGTTTTCCATCAATTGCCACATGCTGTCGCCGCCATGTCAGGGCATGGCCATGGTCCAGCCGAAGCGTTGAACTGGTGTGTTGGCTGGTTGATGGTCGGATTACTGACCACATTCTTCATGCTACGCATGTTTCACTTCCATCATCACGAGGTCGCGGTCACCAGCGAAGACAAGGATCACCTGTGCGGCCACGATCATGATCACGACCAAGATTGTCTGGCGCCGCATGACCACGATCATGATGGCGGCGGACATCATCACATCCACCATCCGGCCCAAGGTGCCGGTTGGGTCGGTATCTTCCTGGGGCTGGCGATTCATTCGCTGATCGATGGCGGTGCTCTGGCCGCTCACCTGACGGCGGATGCAATGTATAGCACTGATAAGCGCGAAAGCGTCGTCTGGCTGCTCGGACTGGGAACGTTCCTGGGGATCGTCCTGCATAAGCCGCTCGATTCTCTGTCGATCACGACTGTGATGGCGGCGGGTGGCTGGTCGAACCGAGCCCGCAATCTGGCAAACTTCGGCTACGCCTTGATGTGCCCGATCGGTGCCGCCGTTTTTTATCTCGGCTTGAAGAGTTTCCCTTACGAAGACATCGTGCTGGCATCCGCTCTGGCCTTCTCGGCGGGAGTTTTCCTGTGTATCTCCCTGAGTGACCTGTTACCCGAGGTGCAGTTCCATTCGCACGATCGGTTGTGGCTGTCCCTCTGCCTGCTGATCGGTGTCTTCCTGGCGTGGGCCATTGGGCTAGCCGAGCATGGTCATATGCACGGCCGGATGGGTGAGCCCCACATTCACGGCGCAGTGGATCGCCACTGAGCGGTCAGACAAGGCTCTTTGCTCTCTCAAATAGACCTCGCGAGCCATCAGAGAAGACCGCCCCTTCGTGATCGAGCAACCATTCTTTACGCTCAAGACCGCCGGCGTACCCTGTGAGGGCATCTTTGGACCCGACGATGCGGTGGCAGGGGACAACGAGGGCAATCGGATTTGACCCATTGGCCAGGCCGACCGCACGGCAGGCCTTGGGTCGACCAATTCGATTGGCAATCGTTCCGTACGACGTGGTCGTACCGGCTGGCACAGCCCGCAAAGCGTTCCAAACATCCCGTTGAAAAGCGGTGCCATTTGTGGCGACTGGCAGGCTGTCGATGGCGTGAAGATCGCCAGCGAAGTACTCCGCGAGTCGCGACACGGCACCGCCTGGATCCCGCGCTGAATGAAGCGTGTACTGGCCATAGTGGCGAGTCAACAGTCGATGCATCCGCGACTCACAGCCTTCAAAATCGATCGCTCGCAAGTTAGTCCCGTCAGAGACCACGTACACCAACCCAACCGGAGACGCGAATTCGTCTTGATAGAAGTCCATCATTTTACCTTCAATCGCCAAGAGTATTGAGATTCAGGCTGCCCGATATTGGACCATTCGATTCGGCTAGGGATTGCCACAGCAGTGCTGCGGCATAGCTTCGCCAGGGTCGCCAATTTTCTGCTCTGATTCGCAACGCGGCGGGTGAAAGGCCCGATGCCTTGATCAGCCCGAGATCGGTGGCGGGGAACGCATCGGGCCACCCGACTGCGCGCATCAACAGGTATTCGGCCGTCCAACTCCCGATTCCCGGAAGAGCCAACATCGCCGAACGGATTCGATCGGGATCGGCACCGGGTTCCAACCGAATATGGCCGCTGGCAACAGCATTGGCGAAACCCTTGATCGTTTCTGCTCGTCGAGTTGTCAGGCCCAACGCTTTGAGTTCGATGATGCTTGCTGCAGCTAGAACTTCTGGCACCGGGAAAGCGGTTGTCAACGAATCATACGGAGTCTCACAAGGCCGCCCGAACCGGCTGGCAAGTCGACCTGCGATCGTTGTCGCTGCTCGAACGCTCACTTGTTGACCGAGGATCGTCCGGATGCCGCATTCAAATCCATCAAATGCTCCCGGCACGCGCAGCCCTGGCCATTTCCGGATATGAGCGGCGAGCAACGGGTCCTGGGAGAGATGATCCGCAATGGCATCCGGACGAGCTCGTACGTCGAGCATCGCTTTCAGCTTGGACAGCACCTGCGACAACACTGGTCCGAGATCCGTCGAGACCAGCACTTGAACCGTGTGATCTTTACGACCGGGGCCAACCGCAATCCATCCTTGATGTTGATCAACGGCCACAATTCGGCGGTACCATCCATCCATAACCTGTTCGACCCCAGCAGTCGATCGAGCTTTCCAAAATGCGAGCAGGTGAGCCAGATCGAATGGGGGACGTACCGCCAGGTTGAAGCAGTAAACGTCGTTCGAATCGTTCTTGTTCATGCTGACCGACCGTCGCAACGATGTCGGTGTTAACCGATAGCGATCCTTGAACGCGGTATTGAACCGACGAAGACTTTCGAATCCTGCTGCGAATGCCGCATCAGTGACGCTCATCTTGGTATCCGTCAGCAGTTGCTTCGCCAGCAGCAAGCGTTGTGTCTGAGCCAATTCGACAGGGCTCAGTCCAGCTTCCTGGCGAATGGCTCGCCGCAGATGTCTGGCCGTGACATCAAACTCCGCGGCCAGTTCGTCGAGACTCAGTCGTGACAACGCTCCGTCCTCAATACGCCGGATGGCCAGTGCCGCTAGGCGAGGGACGGCATCCACCGGTGCGGACGAACCTGGAGCAAGTTCCGGCCGGCACCTCAGGCAAGGCCGATATCCCTGAGCCTCGGCCGCGGCCGCCGTTTTATAAAACGTGCAGTTCTTGAACTGAGGCGGACGGACCGTGCAGATAGGCCGGCAGTAGATCCGAGTCGA
>DASYEA010000119.1:0-1975 GCA_036499265.1 Schlesneria sp.
GTGTGATGGACGTTGGGGTGATCGGCGATCTTGGCTTCGATCTCGCGGACGCGTTGCAATTGGTCGAGGAACGCGAGCTTCTCACCATGGAAGTCGACGACCGCCTCGATGGAGTCGATGTTCGTCAGCCCTTCTTCAACGCGCAGCAGATCGCGGTAGACTCGGCTGTTCTTGGGGAGAAACTCGGCGGGGTTCAAGTCTGGTTTCAGCTTCAACAAGCCGAAGCCGGAGACGACGATCAGCAGAGTGGCACAGGCGAGGATCGAGTAACGATAGTGAGCGACGCCAGCTCCCCATTTGCGGAAATCAAACTGGAAGCTGACCACGTTTTGAGTTGTGCAGGGGATGACTGTCAGCAATGCGGGAGTGATTCCCAACCCGACGAGTAAGGCCACGATCGAACCAGCCGCGGCCGCGTAGCCGAACTGGCTGACAGGGAGAATCGTACTGACATTGAGCGATACCAGGCCGAGCAATGTCGTGAGGGTCGATAGCATGCAGGGGTTGAGCGACTCGCGGATTGATTTTCCCAGCGGGTCCGGATCGCCATGCTTTACGGCGGTGGCGTAGTAACTGACGACGTGAACCGAGATCGACAGGGTGAAGATCATGACCAGGATGGCCAGCGAGCCGAGAATGAAATTCATCTCGCCGCCGCAGGCGTATAGCACCGACTGATTGAGAAAGATCCCCCAAAGAGTCGCACCCAGGAGTGCGAACGACAGGCCCCAGTGACCGACCGAGTAGTACAGCAATCCGAGCGAGATGGCACAGGTGATCAGGAAGAAGCGACGATTCGTCTTCTGACTCCCCAGGCGATCGAGCTCGGAAACAACAACCGGTGCGCCCGTGAAGGCGACATGATCAGGGTCAAGCTGGCAATAACCGATCGCCGCTTTCACGCTGTCCGTTGTCCCGCCACGATTCTTGACGCCCGCTTCAGATAGGACGGCGATGATGCCAAACATGTCTCCGCCACGAGACTTCAACAATCCTGTGAGTCGTCGATTCGCTTCGTCCTCTTCGACTCCGAAGTCCTTCATTCGGGTGACCATTCGGGCCGGCGTCCAGCAGTGGCGAATGCCGGGGAGACGATCGATGCGTCCGGCGAGGGCTTCAATCTGCCTGGTATCGATGTCGGCGGCAGACAAACCGATGACGATCACTTCTTCCGCGCCAAAATCGCGTTTGAACTCTTCGTACTCGAGCCGTACCGGGGTGTCACGAGGCAGCCATGTTTCGATGTCATTGTTGGACGGGATATGATCCGCCACGTACCACAGCACGGGGAATGAGAGACCGACAGCCCAGAGGATGAGGCGGCTGTATCGGCGGTAGAATTCGGAGATCATGGCGGCGTCTTGATAGCAATGGGGCAAGTCGTGATGCACGTCGACCGGTGTGTGAACAGTCAGCGGAGTTGCCGCCTAGGACCGTTGCAAAGTTCGGCTGCTGGCCGCAAAGGGTCGAGAGCTGAAAGCGTACTCGCAGATTTTGCCGTTTGGTCGCCCCACGCAACCGAACCTGGCCTACTGCATCTGCACGCCATGCTGACTCGAGACTTCAAGAATCAACCGCACCACACCATTAGAAAACGTCGACGAAAGACGTTGTGCATGTTCATTACAAAGCTGTTGAGAAAGCAGGACCGGTACAGGAACGGTCTGGACAACGCATTCAGGCAGACTTTACCGCGTGACTTGGAATTGGTGGCGATCCTTTGGGACGCAAGGTTTTGTTCAGCCTTTCGGAGATTGACATCTCTTTGATCAAGGACATCAGTTCGGCTGTTCGTGGTTCTCCTCGCGGACGAGAATCCAACCGTTCGGCAACTATTGCATCAGCGCCCTTGCAGGACTCGCTACATGCTTGCGCGCGACTTTGGTCTCGTAGCGGTCGTGTGTCGGTGATTGGGAGGGCGAGGCTCCTGCCGAGCCGCGCATGTCGCTGGTCTCACAATGACATGCGCGGCTCG
>DASYEA010000120.1:0-4976 GCA_036499265.1 Schlesneria sp.
AATCAAGGAATTCGAGGCGCTACTTGCTCAATTGCTGCCAGACAGTTGGCTGTATCGCGATGTCCGCCGGCGCGTAGAAGCAGTCTATTTGCGGACAGACGATCAAGCCGGGCTGATCACGTATTACGAAAAGTGGCTCGAGAAGAAACCGGATGATCTGGATGCGATTTCGCGTCTGTCACGATTACTCGCCGGTTATGGCCGAGTGCAAGAAGCGCGGGAATGGCTGCAGAAGGGACTGAAATTCGCGCCCAAGAACAAGGAATTCCGGTTGGCGCTGATCAGTCAGTTGGCCTACGAAGGCAAACATGCGGACGTGATCACCAACTACGAACAGATGGACAAAAGCGATCCCAACAATCCCGATACGCTGCGTGAATGGGGTCGCGCTGTCCTGAAGGATCCGTCCAAGGACGAAACGGCGCGAAAGAAATTGGCTGCCGAGATCTGGAATCGCATGATCGCCGCGAAACCAAAAGACCCCTTGGTCGCGTCGCAGGTCGGTGAACTGTTCCGGCAAGCGCAGATGACGGACGAAGCTCTGGCCCTGTACCGCAAAGCCAACGAACTGGCTCCGGGTCAGTCTCAATATCGGGAGTATCTTGGCGAATACCTGCATACGCTGCAGCGAAAAGAGGAAGCACTCGCCGAATGGCGCAAGATTGCCTCTGGCGATTTGAAGACCCCCGCCAACGTGGCTCGGCTCGCTGAAGTGTTGTCCGGCTTCGGCTACTTGGCCGAGGCTGTCGAAACCAACGCGGAAGCTTGCAAACTTGATCCGAAAGATTTCCTGCTGCAAGTCAAACAAGTTGACCTGCTGTCGAAGGCCGAAAAGCATGAGGACGCCTTGGCTCAATTGGCCGTCGTCAAAAGACTCGTCGCCAATGAGGAAGAATCTGAAGCCTGGCTTTCGCGAGAACTGCACGAGTTGCAATCTGCGGACAAGTTGGGCGGACGCATCGAAGCCGTTCGTAACGAATTGACCGCGGCTGCGGCTGCCGAAAGATCGGTCGCCGACAAGGCGGCCAAGTGGATGTGGCTGGCTCGTGCTTACGAGAGCGAGCGTCAAACGAAAGAGGCGATTGCCGCGATCGTCAAGGCCGGCGAATTCGATGCGCAATCACTGCCTATTCTGAAGACCGCTGCTCGCCTTCAGGAAAGCCAGAACAATATGACGGCCGCCGTCGAGATCTACGCGAAGCTGGCTGCGATCGATCGCCGCTACCGAACCGAGTATCTCAAACAAATCGCCACGCTCGAACAGAAACTGGGAAGGCGCGAGAAGGCGATTCAAGCCGGTCGTGACTTAATCTCCGCGGCACCCGGCAATCCCGAAGTGTATGAATTCTTCAGTCAACTTTGTTTTCAGTTGGGTGAGACGGAAGAAGGTCTGACGGCGCTACGTCGTTCCGTTCGGGTGAATCCGACAGAAGCGAAAGGGTTGCTGTTGCTCGCCGCGGCGTTGGGAGAACGCTTCCGGACCGGGGAAGCGATCGAACTGTATTGGCGGGCGTTCGAGCGAGCGACCAACTTGGACGATCGATTGCCGATCATTCCCAAGTTGACCGAACTCTATCTACAAACCAATCAGTTTGATCGCATTCTCGAACGATTGGAACGACAGCGTCGCGAACCAAACCAGTTGCGTGAAATGACAATTTGTCTCGCACAGGCCTATCAATCGGCCGGTGACGACGGCAATGCTCGACAGGAGCTCGAAAAGTTACTGACCGAAGACACACGGGACACGGCGCTATTGATGCAACTGTCCAAGTTGTGCGAAACCGACGGTGACATCGAAGCGTCGGTGAAATTCCAACAACAGGTGATCAAGGTCGCTCCCAGCCGGGAAGCGAGCATGCGTCTCGCACAACTTCTGGCGAGATCTGGTGAAAACGAAGAGGCGATGGAGATCGTCACGAGGCTAACGGCCGAGGAAAAAGATGCCGAAACAGTGATGAAATCTCTGGATTCGATGCTGTCTCAAGGCAGCATCGAAAATGCTCTGCGCGTGTCCGACAAACTCACTCGCGAACAGCCGAACAATTGGGAGCTGCTGTATCGCAAGGGATATGCTCTCGCCAAGAGCAAAGACAAAACCGAAGAAGCTCGTCGAGTCTTTGAACAGTTGATTGCTCTGAAATTCGCGGATGACGAGCAATGTGTTGTCGATAAGGCTAAAGCCCGAAAAGCGAAAACTCAGGCCTACAACCAGGCCGAGGCGAACGTCGGTCCCATGCGACAACGCACGTCGGCCGTCACACGGATCAAGCAATCGATCGGCTTGGAGGAAGAACGTAATGGCGTACAGCAATCCTTATGGACGCCAAGAGACTTCGGCCAGGCCAAAATGGCCAGCTATGGCTGGATCACGTTCTTTGAACGCAAGGCGGGACACGAAGATGAATTCGTTAAGTCGCGGCGGGAACTCGGCGAGAAGGCCGAGTCACGACGTGAGCTGATGGACTGGTGGCAATTCGCATCACTGGCGGGAAATGGACGTGACCTGTATCTCGCCCTGAAAAAGCTGTCGATGCGGACAGATGTCGATCCGGATGCCAAACTACTGTATCTCAGTCAACTTCGGAATCGCGGTCTGGCCCCGGGAGAAGCCGGCGTCGCCGTCAATGAGAATAACGAAGATGAGGATCCCAAACCGGGTGGCAACCTTGCTCCCCTGAGTCCAGAAGAAGTCGATCACGTCGTCGCCTGTTACAAGTCGCACGATCCGGCGCTGGTCTATAACAGCGGGGAGTTGTACCTGCGGATCACGATGAACGAGCTGAAGCGCGCGGGGCGTAAGGAAGAGGCGGCCGCGCTCCTGAAAGATGCCGTGGCGAACGCCAAATCGTCCATGGAAATCGCGGCACTCTTGAATCAGATGATCGATCGCAACGACTTCGATTCAGCCATGATATTGCTGAAGCGGTTGTCCGATTCGCAGTCCGATCCAGCGTATGTTCAAAGCCTGAAAACTGGAGGAAACCCCTTACTGAGACACCAGACTCCAGACGGCATTAAGGCCTACGTCTGCCGCCTGATGGACAAGCGCGAGCAAAAGAAAGAGACCAAAGATGTGCTGAAGGTCTGGGACTGGTTTGTCCCCATGATGGTGACTCATCGCGAGCAGCGACGAGCGTTGAAACGGGGGGCGTACGGCAGCCAAAACCAGAGCAACTACGTTCAGATCTATCGGCAAGGTTCGAATCAATACGAGCAACTCGACTTCCCTCAGGAGAACGATCTCTACGAGCAAGCGTCGATCCAAGTCTTGCGGCAGGTCTACGTTGCTTTCAAGGACGAAGGAATGTCCGACCTGCTCACGCACTTCCGTCAACAGATAGCTGAGGCGAAGACTCCGGCCATTCAGAAGAGCTACTGGAAATTCGGCCTGGGGTATCTGCAGTGGTGGCACGACGAGAAAGACGAAGCCGTGGCAATCATTACCGAAGCCACCAACGAATTGTCTGATCCAACCGAAATGCAATTTGAACTGGCGAAGGTCCACGAGATGCGAGGTGAGCACCGGGAAGCCCTCGAAATCATTGACGCATTGCCCGTCACCGACCAGAAGTCGATGCAAAAGCGAGAGATTATCGCAATTCGCGATGCCGTCATGAGCGGTGATATCGATCGTGCTCGGACTGCCGCCGAACGTCTGTTCGGGCTGCGGCTGGATGCCGGCTTACAGATCTCGCTGGCGCAGCAGATGCATCAACTTGGCATGCACGACCAGGCAGAAGCCGTGTTGGCACGCGCCGGACGTCAGGCCGGAAACAAAACGGATGTCCTCGCAAACCTGATGCAGCAGTATCAGTCGCAGGGCAAGAACGATATCGCGACACAAATCGCCTATCAGCTATTACGTCGTTCCGGGAACAACAAATTCAGCGCGAATCGAAATACCTGGCAGTACCAGAACGAAAACTCGCTGCGCCAGCAAGCGTTTACGATCTTGAAAAGATCGGGCAAGCTGCCGGACATGATCGCCAAGGTCGAAACGCAGTTGAAGAATTCGCCCAAGTCTCAAACGCTGACCGAAACTCTGATCGAATACTACACCGCGAATGGCGACAACAAGAAGGCTACCGAGCTGGCGTCTAACTTGTCAGAAACGAAGCATGACGACCCACAGTTTCGCTACAACCTGGGTCGACAATTAATGGATCAGAACAAGCATGTCGAAGCGGTTCCGCATTTTAAGGCGGCGTTCAAAAAGGATCCGCGGCTGATCCGCAATAACTTCTATCAGATCCTGAATTCGTTCGAAAACGCGAATAAACTCGAAGAACTGACGACGATTTTTGATGACATCGACTTCAAACAGTTCCGTCAGAATCCGTATGAGATCACGAACGCCATCAGCAATATGGCCTATCAGGAAAAGACAAAAACGCACGCCGTCAAGCTCTTCAAGCGGGCCTGGGAAGAGATGCCCGAACAGCGTTCGCAACTGCTCCAGAGCTTGAACGCTGAAGTCTTCTGGCAAATGCCGGAGATTTACGACTATGCCCGACAAGGAATCATCCCCTCTTCGGAATCGGCCTTATCCAACGGGAATTGGCCTGGTTTCGGTCGGATGCAGAGTTGGGGAAATCAAGATGGCAAGATCGTGACGTTGATCAGTCGATTCCTGGCGATGGCCGCTTCGCGCGGCAAGATCGACGAATTGGAAAAGGATATTCGAGCCGCTCAAGCAAAATTGCCGCAATGGGAAGGGGGCACCGCGCTGCTGGCCATGCTCGAATTGCGACAGGGCAAATTCGAATCGGCGAAAGAGGCCCTCGAAAAAATCTTGCCGACCTTCAAATCGGATACGAATGGTCAATACACCACTTGGGAAATCGGCCAAGAGCTACTAGCCCACGAAAAATGCACAGCCCTGGCAATTCAGTACCTGGAATTGGCCATGAAGGATCCGAATGTCATTCAAATGATGCAGATGAATGGTATTCGATATTCGCCAACGAAAACGC
>DASYEA010000121.1:0-3285 GCA_036499265.1 Schlesneria sp.
CTCAGCGTTTTCCTTGTAACCAGCGAATGGACCGAGGTACCCGGCGATCCGGCTGGAAGTCAGGTAAGCCTGGCCGGTCAGCAGTGCCGTCAGCGACCCGGCGATTCCACGACCAGCATCGCTGTCGTAAGGAATCCCCATCGACATCAGCAGGCTGCCCAGGTTGGCGAAGCCCAAGCCGAGTGGTCGGTACAGATGGCTGTTCTTGGCGATCGTCGGCGTCGGATAGCTGGCGTGATCGACCAGGATTTCCTGAGCCGTAATGAAGATCGCAGCCGCAGCTCGGAAGCGATCGACATCGAGCGTCCCTTCAGGTCGCTGGAACTTACGCAGGTTCAAGCTCGACAGATTGCAGGCCGTGTCGTCCAGGAACATATATTCCGAGCAGGGGTTCGAAGCATTAATCCGGCCCGAATTCGGACAGGTATGCCACTTGTTGATCGTGGTGTCGTACTGCACGCCAGGATCACCGCAGGCCCAAGCCCCTTCCGACATTTGTCGCAGGACAAACTTGGCGTCGTACTCAGGACCGTTCTTCGTCGGATCGGTGACCCAGCGAGTTTTCCACTTGCGGCCTTCTTCGACCGATCGCATGAACTCGTCGCTCAGGCGAACCGACAGATTCGCGTTCTGGAACATGATCGACGAATAAGCTTCGCCGTTGAAGTTGGCATCATACTCGCCGCTGTCGATCAGGACGCGAGCCTTCTTCTCTTCCTTGTTCTTACATTGGATGAACTCAAGGATGTCCGGATGCCAGTCCTTCAGCGACTGCATCTTGGCGGCACGACGAGTCTTGCCGCCCGACTTCACGACAGCAGCGATCTGATCGTAGACCCGCATGAACGACAACGGACCGGAGGGCGTTCCGCCGCCCGAGAGCTTTTCTTTCGATCCACGGATGGTCGACAGGTCAGTCCCGGTCCCCGAACCAAACTTGAACAGCATCGCCTCGCTGGTCGCGAGACGCATGATGTCTTCCATGTTGTCGTCGACCGCTTGAATGAAGCAGGCCGAAGCTTGTGGCAGTTCGTACGAGGTCGCTGGTCGCTCAACTTCTTGCGACTTCGGGTTGAAGTGGTAGTTCCCCTTCGCACCCTTCACGCCGTACTGATGATACAGGCCAACGTTGAACCATACCGGCGAGTTAAACGAGCCGTACTGGTGCAGGCACATCCAAGCCAGATCGCGGTAGAAGTTCTCACCATCTTCTCGGCTGGCGAAGTAACCGTCAGCGATACCCCAATCGGCAATCGTCCGGGCGACGCGGTGAATCACCTGCTTGACGCTGACTTCGCGCTCGGCAGTTCCGGGTTCGCCGTAGAAGTACTTCGACACGACAACATTTGTCGCCAGCGAACTCCACGTGGCGGGGATTTCGCAGTTGGTCTGCTCGAATAGAACTTTGCCATTTTCATCTTTGATGGCGGCGGTGCGGTAATCCCACTCGACCGTGGTAAACGGGTCGGTATCGGCGGGGCAAAACCGAGGGGGGACTGACATGGGTCGGGTCTCGGGCAGGTTACGTGGAGCAGTTCCTGCTCCCGGAGCCACTGCCACTGACGAACCTGCTGACATCGACATTCCTTTCGACTCGTGCATCATGCACTCCTCATATCCAGTTTTTCAGGGCGCAGACAAAGAAGTCAACGGAAATTCCGCCGACAGGACTCAGAATCCGAAGGTCAAAATAGGGGGTTAGAGGAACCAAGAGAGCCGAGGACAGAACCACTATCGGTTGTGCCTCGACGTTTTCTGAAGCCCAAGACTTGGGGACCAACGGGACCTCAACATAAAGCTGCGTTCTCCGAAAGTCAACTGTCTGTTTTCACGGTACAACCACTTACCGGTACCTGATCCACACAAGTGGGCTTCGCTCACGAAGTTATCGATTTGTTAAAAAATTTGCGGGCCACTCATACGACGAGTTGAGGCGCGCGAACACGATCACATTTGCCTATTGCGCCGAACGCGGGACGATCAGTTTCAGGTCGATTTCGGCGACGAGAACTGATCACAACTCTTTTCCAGCATGTAATTAATAACGAACACGGCTGCTCAAACAGACTCCTCGCGAAGCGTTGAAGCCTCCGTTAGGTCCCAGTCGATCCTCTCTCGCGATTGCATGACAAAACTGGTCTCCCTTCAACGTAAATCTTCACACTGCGGCTACCCGAAGAATCACCTCTCAGGGAAAGTCTGAGGCACATCAACCGATCCCTCAGACAGGTACCGCCCTCCGGGCTCCCTTGAGTCGATGACATCGAGAATTCGAATAAAGAATGGCCACCTAACAAGCCCCTTCCGGCGGACTCGAATCTGCGAATTTTCGAATCGCAGGCCGCTTCGGAAATTGCCGCAAGTCATGGAATCGGTGGCGTCTCGATTTCAAATTCAGCGACAAGGGCCGGGTGATCAGACGCCTCATTCTCCAAGACCTGTCCGGATCGGCATCGCAGCCCACGGGCCAGAATCCAGTCGATCCGTTTTCGGCCGCGGGCGTCCAGTGGCGTGTCTTGTTGAGCGTCAACGACATCGGGGCGGGCCAGCAACGCGCCCATTTGCGGATCATCGGAGGTCGAGTTCAGATCGCCCATCAGGATCGCCGGCGGCTGCAGGGCCACGAACATCGCGATGATAGACTGCAGTTGCGAGTCCCGATCGGATTGGCTGTCGATATGCACCGCCAGCAACTGCACTGTCTGCATCTGAAACTCAACCTGCGCCAATGCGGCGCACCGAAAGGCCTTCCCTCGCAGGCCGGGCAACGGCAGTCGCTGGATCTGGCGAATCGGCAGCCGTGTCAGCAAGGCGTTCCCAAAGTGATCGTGCCACCATCGCCGTTCTGTCGGGATGAACGCCGCTTGCATTCCCCACAGTTCGCTCAGTTGCTCAGCCTGATTGGGTCCGATGGATTGACTCCAGGCACCTCGCACTTCATTCAGTCCCACGAAATCAAGTGGCATCTTGAAAACACCTGCCGTGCGAACCAGATCCGCCTTTCGATCACGTCCCTTGCCACTGTGAATGTTAAACGTCCCGACACGCAGGACCGAGCCATCGGACTCGAGCAGCGGTGCTGAACCGACGATCTGGATCGGCTTGTTAGGATCAGCCGGAGTACATCGCGAACCATCAACGATCACGACGACAGCGAGCAGCAACAACGCGACCATCCATAGGCGCGCGTGCCGTCGAGCGCACGCTTTGACCGGCAGATTCGTCTGTGGATCGCACGACATCGTGTCAGCTTCTCTCGGGAACGAGTGACTGGTTGACCCGACC
>DASYEA010000122.1:0-6506 GCA_036499265.1 Schlesneria sp.
TTGGTCCAACAGAGGTTTTCGCAGGCGATGGCGTGTAGCAAGAGTTAACATTGCTGGCAATGTGACGAGCGACACGAACAAGCATGCCCCAACACCAATTGTCAGCACTGCTCCCAGGCTGTGGAGTCCACGGTGCGCGGCCACCATCATGCTGCCGAAGCCGACCATTGTTGTGGTCGAAGTCAGCATAATGGCGTTAATCGTGCTTGGAGTTGTGCAATAGACTCGATCGGCCTGAGACCGGCTGTCATGGATGATATGGACGCCATTGTCGACGCCGATTCCCAGGATTAATGGCAGGATGATCAGGTTCGCCGCGTTGAGTGGGATGTCCAGTATTACCAGGAGTCCAAAGGTAATTCCCATCCCGATCGCAGGTGGAATGCTCGCCAGCAACAAATCGCGAACAGCGCGGCGGTCGATCAGCAATGCCGTGGCAAAGGCGAACCCTGCGTAGGTTAGCAGCAACAGTCCCGGCGACCAGGGGATGTGACGCGAGTGCAGCGCGAACCCTGCTGCCACCGTCAGTACCGCAGGCGGGGTGAAATTCCAGAGCAAACGATCTTTACGTGAGAAGTCCAATAGCAGCGTGATCATGATCACTGCCAGTGCGTAGACGGCACAGATTTCGTAGCTACTTTTGATTTGCTGGGCTGCTTCGAAGTTCTGCAGCGGAACTCCCGTGACCTCGGGATCGACCGAGCGGATATCGGTCACAAATTTCTCGAGTGGCTCCATGTCCCAAACTTGATCCTTGGGATAAACCTGAAGCAGCCACTGCCCCTGAGGACTGACAAAGCGATTTTTCAGTTCGTTCGGCAGATCGCTCGGATCAACAGGTTCGGGGTCCGACGCCGCAGCGATCGCCTGAAATTGGGCGAGCAGTGCGTATGCTATTCGATATTGGAATTCACCCAGGAACATCATTTGTTCCTGCAGCGGCATCGTCTCCAGTGTGTTCAGGAATTCATCCAAATTACGCTCGATCCTTCGCGATGCGGGATCAGTGCGGCCTTTCATTGACTCGCAAAGTTCGCTGAGAACTCGTCCAACATCAGCGGGGTTCAGTGGAGATGGAGCAGGGGGCTGCGCCGGAAGTTTCGAAAGCTGTGCGTTGAAGCCTTGGATCAACAGCTTTGTTTCGGTGGCCGGATGCTCGGGCAACCGAGAGGCTAGTTCCTGAACGTGATGAACGGTTGGCAAGGCTTCCAACCGGCGCTTCATCTCGCGAGCCTGCTCGGCAGAATTCGCGACCGAGATGGCATACAGCAACGAGTGATCAGAGGATTCGAAGATATGCTTTTGTGCTTCGACCGATTCCAACCCTTCCGCCTGCAAGTGAAGTAAATTGTGGTCATAGACTACAAGAGGCTTGGGAAGCGGACCGCTCCAATCGAAAGCGCGGTAGCCGATATATCCAATCAATCCGAGCGAAAGTGTCAACACCAGACCAGGATGGTTCAACGTCGCATAGCGTAGTCCGCGCGCCTGGAACGGCGTCGGCAGTTTGTGTGGTTCTTTGTTTCGATCAGCCAAAGCGACAATCGCGGGAAGAAATGTGAATGCGGCCAGGGCGCACAGCATGATCCCGCCGCCGGCGATGATTCCTAGTTCCGCGACCCCCAGGAACTCAGTGAACGTCGCGCAGAAAAATGCGAGTGATGTGGTGAAGGCCCCAGTGACAATCCCGCCACCGACGCTACCCGACGTCTCCACCAGAGCCGCTTGCAGGCCCAGGCCTTGATGTCGTAGTTCCAGGTATCGCGCCAGGATATGAATCGAAAAGTCGATCCCTAAACCAATCAGGATGGCGACGAACGAGACGGAGAGAATATTCAAATGACCGACAACCGCAGTCGTATAACCGAATGACCATGCCATTCCCACAATCAGCATCAGCAGTCCCAAAACGGGATGCAGAAAGCCACGGAACCCCACGAACAAGATCAAGGACACTCCCAGATAGGAGATGATCGAAGCGATCATTGAGTCGGTCTGCGATCGCCGCATCTCGTCGTTTTCCAGAACGGGAATTCCGGTCAGCGAGATCCGAGCGGCTGGGAATTGGCGTTCTGCCTCCTTGATCAGCGTTCGTAACTTATCGATCGATGACGTAGCTCCTTCAAACGAGCGAGCGGTATTGACGGGCGAAGCCATAACAAAACCCATCGTGCCATCATCATTCAGCAAATAGACGGTCTGGTTTCCCTGATCGCGCATCCGCGGGTCGACAGGAAGGATGTCCGGCCAGGGATTGGTGAAATCATTTCGATCCTTGATGGTTGCAGCGAGACTGGCCGCGAGGCGATCGGTGTGTGTCAGCAAGACGCTGTTTTCGAGTTGACCCTGCTGCTCCAGCCGCTTCAACTGGCTATCCATCCGAGGAACTAACCCGTCGATACGGACGAGATCCCAGCGACCGTTCAAGACGGGGCGATATTCGTCGAGACGTTCCAAGCCACCCACTAGTTGATTGGGGGCCAGGTACTGCAGGCCCTTTTCTCGAAGCTTTCCCGGTTCGACTTTGTACAGCACGTTGGTGAACAGCTTAGGGTCGCTTTTCAGTTGATCACCCAAATGGTCCAGAACCTGCTTAATTGCTTCTGGCTTTTTCGATTCAACGACGACCACCATGTCGGTCGCGTCGCCGAAACTTGCGGTGTACTTCTGCCAACGCTTCTGGAACGTGGCAGAAGGATCGATCAGATCTGCGCGGTCCGTTTTGAATTTGATGCTTTGAGCCGTGTAGACGACGCATCCGATGGCTGACATGACCACGAGAAAGATCGTGATCTTTGCATGGCGCGAGCAGATTTCTGTGAGCCAGCACAAACACTCAGCGAGCGTCGATCGAGATTCTGGTTCGTTGGATTCCATTCCAAATCCTGGCGGGTCCATGCCGTGGTAGGTCGAGTGCCCGTGTCAAACTTTGCCGACCGCATCAGTGGGCGTGCAGCACTCGACTATTCATACTTCCGATCGGGCCAATCCATCTTGTAAGTGAACGCCAGCACGCTGCTCAAGCAGCAACTCCAAGTTATTGCTGGATAAGTGATTACCGAAATATAGCGTGCTGACAATTTTGTAATGTGATGATAGCGGAAAACGGAGTTCGAGGGCAAGTTTACCTCGTTGGGGCGATAAATTGCAGTGATCTTCTCATCAAGTAGCCGATCGCGGCAAGAGATTGGGACCTTCGCGATGGCGGTTTCATTGTTCGTCGATCGAGCGCCGGTCAGATTCGGCCATCTCTGCCTGTTGCATTCGATAGGTGCGCCGGACCACAAGGAACGCAATAAAGTCGTACAGCCCATGTGTAATCGTGGGTATCAGCATGTTTCCCGCACCGGCGAACTGGTAGAGAACGCCCAGATAAAGTCCGAGCAGTCCTGCCAATAAGGGATAAATCGCCGTGACGGAGTGAACTACTCCAAATAAGAAATTGCTGATCAATAGGCTCGGGATCTGCCCCCACTGATTCAGCCATTGTTGTAAGACCGCTCGGAACAGCAGTTCCTCGGAGACTCCAGCGAGGAACGCGACCCAGGCGAGATCGTACCAGCGGCAATCGTCTAAGAACGGTCCCAAGCTTTCAATCAAGAATCTTTTGACTTCAGCCAGCGGCCCCGTGGTGATGCGGTATGTGATTGAGAACACAATCAGCATGGGGATTGTGCCCGCGATCCCGATGGTGAAAGCTTGGCCAGACCATTCACACGCGTCAAACGGATTGATCTGAAGGATCCATGCCAAGCCAAAAGCGAAAAGTGTGATTCCGCCCTGAAAAAGTGTCGCCATCAGGAGGAATTGGCTGCGCGACGTTTGCACGTTGGAATCAAGTCCTCAAATGGCGATCAATCGATCACCGTGATCATTTCGTCATGTCGACGGTAGACTCGACCCAACCGCTATGCCGCGTGTAGCAGGCTTGCCGGGTAAAACTGTTCTCTCGTGAAATCCGTCGAAAGCCATGAACTGTCCACGCTGCAATCCCGATAACAACAGAGTCAGCGAAGGTCATCTCGGTGATTTTTCTGACCGCCGGTTTGATCCCGTCATCGAGTCTGATCTTCAACACTGATTCTACATTGACTTCCGACGGAAGAGTCCAGCACGAACAGCATCAAAGAAGTACATCGCGAACTAATTGTGCTTTTACTCAACCGCCCGGAACAACTGAGAGAAGAGGTCTCTGACTTCTGATCCAGTCGTTCTTGTCGGCTCGGTACCTTGGGTACCAAACCAGTGATCGCCGTCGTCGGTCTTCCCCCTCAGACCGGCGACGGCGATACGTTTTTAGACCCGACATTGCCGGCAAGATCGGCGATGCCTGATCAAGCTTAGGGCTTAATTGGGATCGTGGTCTGATTTTGCCGTTCCCCGCGAATCAATTTCGTTCCTTCGCCGGTCAGACGCAGGTACCAGTCTGAAGGGAGACCTTCATAAGTCACGAAGTGCCCCGGTCGCGGAGGCGAATTCGTCACCTTGAAGATAGCGGTCGCCTCGTCGACCTCATCAAACATCGCCACGTAGGCCATATCGATCCCGAGGTCGGCCGCCGTCGAAAACTGCCGCCAATAGAAGTTCCCCTTTAGTCGCGGCAAGTCGTTTTTGGCTCCTTTTTCTCCGACCAGATTTGTCCAGCCGAATCCTGGGTAGATCACGGGCAGATATTGCATTCCGATTCGTTTCGTTTCAGCCAGATCCTCCTTCCAGGAACCGGTTGCCGCGTGTCGTTCGCCATTGATCGTTGTCGAGTTGCCAGGGTTCCACGGGCTGATGATGTCGAACTTGCGAAAGACGTTGCTCCATTCCGGATTCTTCTCCGTCCGCCACCACCATTCGCAGCCGCCGATGAGGGTGACCCCATACTTGGGATCGTTCTTGAAGAACTCGACGATCCGCTCGGCGAGTTCCGGTCCGAATCGATCGCTATAGAAACCCCAGATGAAGAGGACTGGCTTGTTGTTGTGGTAGAGGTAGCTTGGGTCGCGTGTGACTTGTTGTTCGTCGACCAGCTTCTTCCAGTCTGCAACGAGGGTGTCAAACAGCTTGTCCTTCGACATTCCGCTGAGGTCGTAACAGATTCCAAATGCACGGCCCGATTTGTTGGCGGATTGCCGGACGTTGGCCAGAACCTGATTCAATGATGGACTGTTCAATTCGACCAGAAATCGCTGAAGAAAGACGCCGTCGATGTCGTACTGCTGCATCCATTGAAAATGGCGATCGATAGTCTTCGGGTGAACCGAACTGAATAGCTGTGCAGGATTGCCATCGACGTCGGTGAAGTGAGTTGCGGGGTATTTCTCGTCGTCATCAAATCCTGTCAAATCTGGCCACATCTCGACGGTGACGGTCTTTCTGTTGAGATTTCGACCATCACGGCCCCAGTGTCGCCACCCCTGGCCGGATGAGTCACCCGCACACCGAAACCATCCCTGGTAGCCGCACATCACCTTGTGATGCATTGTTTTCGTGTCAACGACAAGATTGGACTCGTCGGCAATTACTGGTCCACAGAGCAATAACAGCATCAATGGCAAAAACAATCGGTGCAGTACCATGACGACCTCTCACGTGTCGATAGCCGCTGATCGTCACGACCAGCGAATTCTTGTTTCCGGCCCATTGAGATCGGGCGTCGGCTATGGCAGTTTGTCCAGCGTCTCCCGGATGAAGGCGGCCTGCACGACGATTCCCAGTCCCAAACGATGCCTCACTTTGCTGTTGCCGTAGATCATCGTCATTTCCTCATCCAGAAAATGTTGGCCGTGCATGAGTCCCAGAATTAGTCGAACCTCCTCGGGTTGCTCACCTGATTGATGAAGTGCCGGCTCGGCGACGTAGATCGGTCCCCCGCTATCCCCTTCAAATGTGTTTGCGCTTAGCATGAACGTCTTGTTCGCCATGGCGGGAATCAAAGGATAACTGGCAATCGGGCCCGATCGTAGAATTGGGAACCCGGCTTGATTTGCTTCCGTGCGATGCGGATATCCCAGGCATGTTACGCTCTGACCAGGGTGGATGCCATGTTTGCGGAGCGTCTCATCGTTGGCGAGTTGTTCGGTGGAAATCTCCGGCAGGTCGACTTTGTCGGGGGGCGTGACGACCAGTGCCGCGACATCTTCGGTGGGATGCTGGGTCCAAAGCGGCTGACCATCTTTGCGGATCACCAATGCCATCGGTTCTTTTCGGTAAACGCCTTCGGCTTCACGAACGCGATACACCAACGTGGTCTCGTTATCACTGCTGCGTTCCAGGACATGAGCGGCTGTCACCAGAACGCACCGCGACTGCTTGGCTGGCGTCGAGCCTGGTTGACGAAGAATGAAGCCGGTGGCAGTGGAGCGGTCGTGTTGCAGCTTCACCGTGACACGCATCATGAGCGTGTGGAAATCTTCGGCATGACTGATGTTTGTACTCGCCATCAGTGCCAGGATGATTGCGATTCGAATGATCTTCATATGTCCAAATCCAGTAGACGGCATCGACTCGATGACTCA
>DASYEA010000123.1:0-2875 GCA_036499265.1 Schlesneria sp.
ATCCTTGCCTGGAACAAAGAGGGATTAGAAGTTGCCGACTGGTTCAATTCGATCGGCGTCACGGCATTTGTGCTGAAATATCGCAGCCCGACATCGAAACGTGAGACCCCCTGGCTGGCACCTGCACAGGATGCTCAACGAGCGATCCGGATCGTCCGTAGTCGCGCGGCTGAATGGGACTTGAAACCCGATCGGATCGGCCTGCTGGGGTTTTCGGCAGGTGGCTCGACCGCGGCCAATGCGGCAATTAAATCAGAGACTCGCCTGTATGACGCCATCGACGAGACCGATCAATTGTCCTGTCGACCCGACTTCGTCGCGTTGATCTATCCTGCTTATCTGGTGGACAAGCAGGGCCAACTGAAGCCAGATCTCGTCATCACCAAACAAACGCCTCCCATGTTCCTGGCCCACGCGTTTGATGATGGAATCACTTGCGAAAACAGCGTGCAATTGTTCTCGGCTTTGAAGAAAGCAGGAGTCGCGTCCGACCTGCATCTGTATTCCACGGGAGGTCACGGCTTCGGCCTGCGACCCAGCGAGCACGCGGCATCAACCTGGCCCAAGCGCTGTGAAGATTGGCTCAACGGACTGTATCGTTGATGATCCCAAGTCGTCCAACTGACCAATTCCCACCATCACCTCACGAGATGTTTGAATGCGATCACTTTCAGATTGGCCTCGCTGCCCAACAATCACGCTGGTCTTCGGTTTGATCATCGCGCCGCTTCACTTGTGTGCTGCGGACAAGCCAACCGCCAGTCGCCCCAACATCGTGCTGATCTATGCGGATGACATTGGCTACGGCGATTTCAGTTGCTATGGAGCCACAAAGATCGCGACGCCAAATGTCGATCGTATGGCTCGTGAGGGAATACGGTTCACTGACGGACACTGTGCGTCCGCAACCTGTACGCCGTCGCGATATGCGATGCTCACCGGTGAGTATGCGTGGCGAAAGAAGGGAACCGGTGTTCTACCGGGCGACGCATCGCTGATCATTGAACCGGGCCGAGTCACCCTGGCTTCGATCTTGAGACAAGCCAAGTACCACACCGGGGTCGTCGGAAAGTGGCATCTGGGACTGGGAAACACAGGCTTGGATTGGAATGGCGACATCTCGCCCGGGCCGCTCGATCTGGGCTTTGAAGAATGCTTCCTGATGCCCGCCACCGGCGATCGAGTCCCCTGTGTCTACGTCGAGAACAAGCGAGTCCTGGGGCTGGACCCGGCCGATCCAATCCACGTGCGATTCGGCCAGAAGATCGGCCAGGAACCAACGGGCAGGGAACATCCCGAACTGCTGACCATGCATCCCAGCCACGGTCATGATCAGACGATCATCAACGGTGTCAGTCGCATCGGATTTATGACCGGAGGCAAGACCGCACGCTGGGTCGATCAAGACATGGCCGACACGTTCGTTGACCGAGCGAAGTCGTTCATCACGCGTCACGTTGCAGCGGACGCTCAGCAACCGTTCTTCCTCTACTTTGCCACGCACGACGTGCATGTGCCGCGATTGCCCCACGCGCGGTTCCTTGGCAAGAGCGGACTTGGCCCTCGCGGCGACGCACTGCTTGAGTTCGATTGGTGCGTCGGTGAACTGCTGGATCTACTCGACAAGCAACATCTCACGGACAACACAATGGTCATTGTCACCAGCGACAACGGGCCCGTCATTGACGATGGATATAAGGATGATGCCGTTGAAAAACTGAATGGCCATCGTCCCGCCGGTCCGTTACGAGGTGGCAAGTACAGTAACTTCGAAGGAGGAACCCGAGTCCCGTTCCTCGTTCGCTGGCCAGGTCGCATCAAACCCGGCGTTTCAGATGCGCTCGTCTGCCAAGTCGATTTTCCCGCCAGTTTCGCCGCACTTGCGGGAATCACGTTCGACAAGTCGACAGCGCGCGACAGCCAGAACATTTTGCCAGCGCTATTGGGGGACTCCCACACCGGCCGACAAACTATGGTCGAGCACGCCGGAGTACTCTCGTTACGCCAGGGAACCTGGAAACTGATTGAGAAAGGGAAAGGGCCCGCACGAAACGCCGCCACAAATACAGACCTCGGAAATAATGGCTCACCGCAACTCTACGATCTGCAGTCGGACATCGGAGAAACGACCAACGTCGCAGACAAACACCCGGACAGAGTGTCAGAGATGCTTTCGATCCTCGAATCAATCCGAGATGCGAAGTGATACTCGTAGCTGATCTCGCCAACAGATTGGGTGACTTCGATTTGCTACCAATTTTCAAGGAGACTCACCTAAGCTCTTGTCGATGGCCGCCCCAAGGACGGGCAGCAACGCAAGTCAGATCAAGGCTTTGGTGAGATCTCGCAGTTCGGCAACGATGCACGCAAGGTATCACGACTCTCTGGCGTGGTGAGCGTTTCGTACAGGTTCAACTTCTTAAGATGGGTCAATTGATTGAGGTGCGACAGTCCTTGATCGCTGATCTTCGTGGAGTCAATGATCAAGGTCTCCAAGTTGTCCCATGCTTCGATAGACTCCAGCTCTGTATCGTTGATCGACGAGTATCCAAGATCGAGATATCGAAGACTACTCAACGGCCGAAGAAGCTGCAGTCGTCTGATGATCTCTTCGCTGCTGAGTTCCTCTCCCTTGCTCGACAATTTTACGGTCAACGGCGAAACGAGATAATTCACTCTGGATGAAATCAGTCCGAAGAATGGCGTTTGAACCCAAGTGAAGCCGTCAAACAGCTCACCAGCTTCAGAAGAAATCATGATCCAGTAGTCATAATGTTCGATCCACCAAGGCCAATCGTAGGCGTAGGACCTAAACCCTCCACCGGCACCAGCAAAGCGAGCAAGTCGAAATCCGTCGACTGCTAACATCCTGCTC
>DASYEA010000124.1:0-2871 GCA_036499265.1 Schlesneria sp.
AATCTGATCACTTCCGAATTGCAGGAAGGGGTGATGAAGACACGGATGCAGCCGATCCAGAACGCCTGGGCCAAACTTCCTCGCGTCGTGCGTGATCTGTCATTGCAGTGCGGCAAGAAGGTTCAAGTCAAAATGGAAGGGGCCGAGACCGAACTCGACAAGACAATCCTGGAAGCGATCAAAGATCCGCTGACACATATCGTGCGAAACTCCGTCGATCACGGCATTGAGCCTCCAGAGGTCCGGCAGGCGAAAGGCAAGCCAGCTGAGGGGACGCTGCTGCTGCGGGCGTTCCATGAAGGTGGACAGGTCATCATCGAAATCGGTGACGACGGAGGCGGAATCAATCTGGAGCGAGTTCGACAAAAAGGCTTGAGTCAAGGACTAATCAGCCCCGACCAGGCGGTATCGATGTCCGAACGCGAATTGATGAATTTGATTCTGCTCCCGGGATTCTCGACGGCACCGACAGTCACCAACGTGTCTGGCCGCGGGGTCGGGATGGATGTCGTCAAAACCAACGTCGAGAAAATTGGCGGCACCCTGGATATCTTCAGCGTGTTTGGCAAAGGGACAACTCTGCGAATCAAGATTCCGCTGACGTTAGCCATTGTTCCCGCACTCATGGTCACTGCCGGAGCCGATCGTTACGCCATTCCACAGAACAATCTGGTCGAGCTTGTTCGGTTGGAGGGTGAACGTGTGCTTCGCGAGATCGAACATATCCACGACGTGCCCGTCTACCGCCTGCGGGGTAATTTGCTTCCGCTGCTGTATCTCGACGAGCAGCTCAATCTCCGGCCCGCTCGCAATGGGGCGAAGTTGAGCCAGGACTCGGCTGTCAACATCGTCGTTCTGAATGCTGAAGATCGCCAGTTCGGGCTTGTCGTCGATCGAATCGATGACACGCAGGAAATTGTTGTGAAGCCGCTCGGTCCCCATCTGAAAGAGATCTCGACCTATGCCGGCGTCACGATTATGGGAGACGGCGCTGTGGCATTGATTCTTGATGTCATCGGCATCGCCAAGCGATCTGGTGTGGTATCGGAAGCCCGCGATCGTCACATGGCCCAAGCCAACACCAACGAAGAGTCCAGCGGCGACTTGAAGCAAACACTGCTGTTGCTCGGCCTGGGAGAAACGCATCGATTGGCACTGCCGCTCTCGTCGGTTTCGCGGCTCGAAGAAATCCCACTGAGTTCAGTGGAGCGAGCGGACGGACAGCAAGTCGTGCAATACGGCGGCCAGATCATGCCGCTCCTGCACCTGGGCGATGTGCTGAATACCGGCTCGCCGCACTTCGAAGCGACAACGATGCTTCAAGTCGTCGTGTACTCTGAAAATGGTCGAAGCGTTGGTCTGGTCGTCGATCGCATCTTGGATATTGTCGAAACAACGCTCATTATCCAGCAGGCCGGCAAACGCTTGGGAGTGCTCGGCTCGGCCGTGATCCAAAACCGCGTGACCGATCTATTGGATATTCACAACCTGATTCTCTCGTCCCACGGAGATTACTTCGCGCCGCCATCCACCACACTGGCGGTCTGAAGTGAATGACTTCTCTGCGGCTGATGAGTTCGGCTGCAGAGAAGTCTTCGTCCTCGCATCATGGGTCTCGCGCGCCAAAACACCGCTGAAGGAAAATCTCCATGTCTGTCCGACAACAGCTTTGCACTTTCTTCCTGGACGGCCTCTATTTCGGGGTCGAAGTTCAGAAGGTTCAGGAAGTGATTCGATATCAGGAAATGACTCGCGTGCCACTGGCCCAGCCGGTCGTTCGGGGACTGATCAATTTACGAGGGCAAATCGTGACCGCGATCGATATGCGTCGCCGATTGGGCTTGCCCGTTTTATCTGCCGACCGCTTGCCGATGAATGTCGTGATTCGCACCGACGATGGCCCCGTCAGCCTATTGGTCGATGAGATCGGCGACGTATTGGAAGTAGACGAGGACGCGTACGATGCTCCGCCAGAAACACTGCGAGGTGCTACTCGCGATTTGATCAAGGGCGCCTACAAGCTGAACGGTCGCCTGCTACTGACGCTCGACAGTGATCGAGCGGTCAATGTCACCGCCAGCTAATGGCGGTGCCGAGTCACGGGGCGATTTGATGGCGGTTGGCAATTGCACCTGCTTCTTCGATTTCCAGAGGATCAGGCAGGCGGAGAGCAGGGTCATCATGATCTTTGGTGCCCAGTACGGGACCACCCAGTACCATGTTCTGCCGCTGTCGTCGTATTCTCCAAAGTCGAATCCGCACCATCGCTAACGCCACTGCCAACTGGCTTCATGCCAAGTATCAATATCAAGTGTGAAGTCCTTTGTTTCACTATCATGATACGTCAACGCGGCCCATCCAGGTTGATAGGATCGAGAATATCGAATAGCCCCCTTGTCTGGTGGAAACTTGTCGCGACGCCAGTAAATACCAGCGGCAGTCGAGATAATTGATTGGCATTCCCGATCACTGCCGCTACCGAATAAGTATTGGTCGCGAATTGTGTGTGACCTCACCCACATGGCGCACAGCGCCAGCGCCATCACCAGCGTGACTACACAAGCCTTTCGTCGCCAAGCGTGGAAGTACTCTTTCATCGTGGCATGATACCAAGCAGGCGAGCCTGATGTTGACTTCAACAGTGAAGACGGACGTTGCCGCACCGCCTGCGCGCACCGTCGAAATCGAACTGCCCAACGATGCGCCGAGTTTGTTCGTGTCAATCACGCGACACCTGCACGCCGGGAGGCGAAGCGTGAGGTGGTCATCTGAAACTCAGGATGCCGTGATTGCCGCAATTGGAGAGCGAGCTACAACCGCTTCGATTGTCGCACATCATATGGTAAGTGTGGCAGCGATTCTTGGCTGCGA
>DASYEA010000125.1:0-11870 GCA_036499265.1 Schlesneria sp.
ACATCGCTGATTCTGCGCGTCGCGGAAGGACTGGCGGCCGCGCATCTGGCGGGGATTCTGCACCGTGATCTGAAGCCCGACAACGTGATGTTGACTCACTTGGGTGTCCCCAAGATCACCGACTTTGGGCTGGCCAAGCGAGTCGTTCTGGACCAGTCACCGGATGCCGCTGGTGAGGTCGTCGGCACGCCCCCGTTTATGGCTCCAGAGTTGTTTCAACAACAGCAGGCCACCACCGCCAGCGATGTCTATGCCTTAGGCGTCTGTTATTTCTACCTGCTGACCGGGCGACTCCCTTTTTCGTCTCCCGTCCTGTCAGAACTGATCCAGCAGATCAGTCACGATCCACTGCCAAGTATGCGGCGGCAGGTCCCGCCAATCCCGCTGGAAATGTCCGAGTGCCTGCAGAGTATGCTGGAAAAAGTGCCAGGGAATCGACCCCAGTCCGGAGTCGATGCCGCGCAATTGCTGTCGGCAGTTCTGGGAGAAGTGGAAGATTTAGACCAATTGATGCAATCGGCATTTGCGCATCAATCGGGAGTGAAGTGGACTCGACAGGGTGATCGGTACCGCGTTGACCTCGTCTTCGGCGACGGGCGTCGCCAACTGGTGCTGGTCGAACCGAGCCATCACGCGGCGGCGGATCGGACATTGCGGATCTCCAGCGTGTGCTGTCCCGCACTGTCGGTTTATTTTGAACCGGCCTTGAGGCTGAACTCCGAAATCCTGCACGGAGCGTTGGCGATCGCCGAAATTGATGGTGAGGCGAAGTTCCTGATGGTCGACAATTATCCTAGGTCGACAGTCGATCCCGAGGAAATTCGCCGCAGCGTGCTCGAAGTGGCCCATCGAGCCGATGCGATCGAGAAGTTGTTGACAGGCCTGGACTTGAATTGACGAGATGCTCTGCCCGCAAGTTCGGCAGCTCCTCTCCTCAATTTGCGTCTGCGAACAATCCCGCAGTTGACCGCGCTAGGTTTCCAGCGCTATCGTTAAACTTTTCGTATTGCATCAAGAGTTCCGGCGAACGTTTCAGGACATACGCATCATGGTCAGGCTTATCGATCGCTTGTTTCCAGCACTGCTGGCCGTGGGAACCCTTGCCGCTTTCGTGCCAACCACAGCAATGGCGCAGGCACCTAAACGCAACGAAATCCGGATCCCGGCACTGGTGACCGGCGAAGAGATGACCGCTCAGCACAATATCTGGGCTCTCGAAGTGTACATGAAACCGATGCGGTTAATTGCCGTCGAGCTGACCGACCCCAAGTCGGGTGAAAAAAAGCTGGAATACGTCTGGTACATCACGTACCGCGCCGTGCATCGCAAAGCACTCGACCGGACCGAGCCGAACACTCCCCAGAATCAATTTGATGAACCGGTCAGCCCGCCGCTGTTCATTCCCGAATTCACGATGCTCCTGACGGATAACGACCGCACCGAAGTCTTGGCCGACCAGGTCATTCCCGAAGCGCTGGTCGCCATCAACAAGCGAGAGAAGACCAATTACAAGAGTTCGGTCGCCGTCGTCGGCCCTCTTCCCGAAGCGACCGCCGCCGGTTCCGGTACCGAGACCGCGTTGATGGGCGTCGCGATGTGGCGAGCAGTCGATCCCGACGCCGATCGCTACACCGTTTACATGACCGGCTTCTCGAACGGCATCCGCAAAGTGGACGGCCCGGACGGTGAGCCCATCATTCAAACAAAGACGATTAAAACCAAATACATCCGACGCGGCGATCGCTTCGAACAAAACGAAGGCGAAATCCAGCTCGACGGCGAACCTGAGTGGATCTATCGCTAAAGCTTGTTTCCGTCATTCCCGCGCAGGCGGGAATCCAGCAGTTTCTTGTAGGTTATGCTTCAGCATTACTCTTCGGCTGATGCTCAGAACCGTTGATGCACAGCCCAAAAAGTGATGCTGAAGCATAACCTACGAAACAGCTCAATCTTTAATTCATCGCCTTCTCGGCTTCAACAACCAATTTTTCGATCACGGCATCCCGCGCGGACTTCGCTCGAATCAGCCCCTGATGATCGATCAGAAACACGGTCGGCCAGGTGTTCACATTCCACTTCCGTGGAATAGGCCCGAATGGTCCTTTCTCGCCGCACCAGAATGACCGCCAGGAGATCTGCTTCTTTTCCAGTAGACCACTGATCGCCGCTTTGTTCGGGTCACCGTTCACCCCGATCAACACGAACGGCCGCCCGATGTATCGTTTCACCAACTCGCGTTCATGCGGCACATCGGCCATGCAGGGCCCACACCAACTGGCCCAGAACGAGATCATGATCACCTTGCCTCGGTAGTCGCTCAGCTTGAACACGACACCGTCCAAGTCCTCACCCTCGATCTCCGGGACGATCTTCCCGATGCCCAGGTTCTTGATTTCGAACAACGACGAAGTCGACAAGTCCTGATAGGTCACCCCACCTCGATACTCATCATCGCCATATTTTTGCCCCAGGTCAGTGAACAGCTGGATCGCCTCGTTTTCAAGCGTCTTCACATCGCCCTGTTTCCGCTCGGCAGTCGCAACCAGCGTCTGCGCGAGTGCCAGCATCTGCCGGGGCCGCTCGTCCTCCGGCAAATTGCGATCGGCAACCTGAGACCGCAGCATCTGCTCGACCCACTTCTCGCGTGATCGCCGATTTCCGAATGCCAGCTCAATCGTCTTCTCGTTCGTCAGGTGATGTTCGATCAGCAATGAGGCCGCCGCCAGACTCTCGTCGGCCGAATCCTGTGAGGCAGTCCAGATCAACGGCTCAATGGCTCAATGGCCTGACCTTCGGCTGCGTGAGGCTGAACCAGTTGTAGGGCCTTTCGCACTGCGGGAACAACGATCATCGCCGTCTCACTTCGAAACGACGTCATCAACCGCTCCCGCTCGCCAGCGGTCTTCGCCCCTTCGTAGCTTGTTTGGAACGCCTCAGAACACAATCGAAGTCGGCCGTCGCAATCAACTCGAAGCCGCTGGAATTCCCGCAAATCCTCAGTCATATCAACAGGGGTGTCGCCATTCTTCAAACGCTCTTGTGCAGACGCCTCAAACGACGCGAGACAGCAACCAATGACCACAACCGCCACGAAACGCGAGATAAGCATGACAACACCCTCCCTGATGAGACCGATCCCTCAATGCAGGCGGATTATGCCTCCCTTCAGAAATTAAGCCAATACCCTCTAGCAAGCCAACCGTTGAAGCGCAGTACTCCAATCCGCATTCCTGCCGGACTTCAGTCCAGTATCCGCGTCTGCTACCAGCTTTATCCAGTCAAGGCATCTCCTCGCCCGAAGAGCACGATCTATATACTGCGGATCGCTTTTCGGCCGCGATCTTCTCACAATTCGCTCTTCGCGGATGCATGACACTGCGACAATTAGATAGCAACGAACAAACAACTAATTGATGTCGCGGAGATCGCGACGGCAGCGAATACGTAGAGGATACAGTGATGCTGTTGAGTCGCGAGAATGCGATCAAGACTATTACGGCCGGAATTTCTTGGATTGCCACTGAGGTGCAACTCCGCGGAGCTATCCACCTTTTTGATGCCAACATCATTTTAGAGCAAGTGTTTCGTTGCTTGCTCAACGAAATGTACGACTTGGATTTGGTAGTCACCGAAAACATCCAGCCCAATTTCCCCGCCATTGATCTGGGCGATGAGATAAATAAGCGGGCATTCCAAGTCACGGCGGAATCAACGAGTGCCAAAATTCAGGCGACGCTCAATTCGTATGCCGGACGTAATTTAACATCTCAATATGGCAAACTTCAGGTGATCGTGATTGGTGAACGTCAACGAACCTACAAGAAACTACAGATCCCTTCCGGCCTCGATTTCACGTGGGAAGACGACATCATCGACACGAAGTGTCTCATCCAAACGTTGAACAGCCTTGAAACCGAAAAACTGCAACGTTTGACGCGAGTTATTCAACAAGAACTCAATTTGCCTGGCAGTCGAAACGTGCGAGTTGCTCTCGAAAAGATGAAGAGTCGTTTTCTCAGAGCATCACACACTGGCTTAATCAACGGTACTTTTATCGCAAGGCGCGAAGTACAAGACATTGTCGACACAGTCAGTTCTGAAGACTATGCGGGGGTATTGCTGATTGCGGCAGCAGGCTTTGGAAAAAGCTGCATCCTGACACAAGTGCTTACCCTGACCGAGGAGCACTTCCACATCGCAGCTTTCAAACTGGACTCGGTACCGGAATGCGCCACTGCAGATCGCCTCGGGCGCGAGCTTGAACTTGATGAATCCCCTGTAACTTCACTCGCCCAACTCGCACCAGTGCAACCGGCGCTACTAGTAATCGACCAGCTTGACGCAATCAGCACTGTCTCTGGACGAAAAACCGGCACGTGGGAAGCGCTTGACGAAATTCTAACTGAGGCGAGAAAGATTCCTCGATTGAAGGTGGTGTTGGCGTGCCGCGACTTTGACTTGAACCAAGATCATCGATTGCGACAACTATCAGCCGAAGGCGCTGGCTACAAGAAAATTGTCGTATCGAAGTTAGCTGACACTGATGTCGAGGTGGCCCTCGAAACTGCAGGCCTCGCGCATTTTAAACTTACCGCGACGCAACTGGAGATACTATCACTTCCATTTCATCTGCTCTTGTTCCTACAAGGCTACCCTGATCGTCCGTTCTCGCGAGTCAGCGATCTATTCAACGCGTATTGGGACCGCAAGCTTGACCAAACGAGGCTGATTCTGGGCCATGAGCCAAGATGGAACCAAGTCATTGACGTTCTTACTCAACATATGAGCGAAAACCAGTGCACGTTCGCCCCGGCGATCATTTTGGATGATCTTGCCAAAGACGCCAATCTAATGGCCTCAGCCCATGTACTGATTCGCGAAGATTTAGCGTATCGGTTCTTTCACGAGTCTTTTTTCGACTACGCATATGCTCGTCGATTTTGCTCACTGGCGAAGAGCTTGGTCAACTTCCTGTCATCAGATGAACAACACTTGTTTCGCCGAGCGCAAGTGCGACAGATACTCAGTTTTCGTCGAGAAAACGATCTTCAGATGTACTTGAAAGACCTGAGCGCAATCTTCGCTTCGGAAAACATCCGATTTCATCTCAAGCGCATGGTGGCCTCCGAATTGCACAGAATTGCAACTCCGATATTAGAGGAATGGGAGATCGCCCAGACGTATCTGTTTGATACGGACCTAGCCAAATATATTTTGGGCGCTGTCCGCAGGCATGAAGGTTGGTTTGATCTCTTGGATGGAATCGGGGTTTGGGACAAATGGCTAGCATCGGACTCGGAACAGCAGATCAATGTTACCCTCTCGATCATAGAAGATACCGAACTTCAGAAACTCCGTTCCACTCGAATCGCAGAGCTGATCAAGCCCTATGCAGCGAGTGGCGGCGATTGGGACAACCGACTGAAGCGGGTATTAAGTTGGGGAGGGGCTTACCTCAGCGATGGCATGGCTCAAGTCTACTTCGAACTCATCAAGCGTGGCGTCTATGATGTCGAGGACGATCCGAGAGGCGGGCGCGACTTTTGGGGAGATCTCTACGAAGCCTCAGAGAACCGACCGACATTTATTGTGGACGTCCTCCGTGTTTGGTTCCTTAGCGTACTTGAGAAATATGATGACGGTGCGTCATGGAATTTCCTCGACAAGTGTCCCATCAATGGATCGCATTCCGGATGTCAGATGATTGCAACAGCAGCTTCATCGGATCCGATCTATTTCTTGGAAAAGATGCTTCCTATCTTTGTCGACACTTGCATAAGTACACAATTCTCTCAGTTGGATCGTTTGCTCAATCGAACTTGGCCTTGGCTAAACAACAGTGATGACCCATTTGACATCAACGACGCGATCCTTGTTCATCTACGTCGCGTCTTGGAACATGAAGCACAGAATAACGTCAGGACATTCCGCCAAATCATCGAACCGTTGAAAGAATTTCAACACGAGTCGATCTGCTATTTGCTCCTTTGTGGGTACGCCGCGAACCCACAAGAGCTTGCAGATGAATGCCTGCACTATATTCTCAGCCATAAGCCTCGCCTCAACATCGGCTATGGAAGCTGGTCGGGAGGCCGTGGTCATGGAGAAAGCGCGATCAGTCGGACGGCGATTCAGGCGGTCTCGTCATTTTGCAGCGATTCGTTATTGCGTGACCTCGAGGATGCAATCGTCGGATACTCCGATGAATATGAACGAACAACCATAGGTCAACGAGGGTTCGGAGAGCTATTGGTCCTGCGGTCAATTGATCCGAAGCGACGTTCAAAACGCGCGAACATCAGAATTCACGAATTGGAATGTAGTTTTCCGAACGTTGGCGACGAGATTCCCTCGGCTAGCGAAGGGTCGATTGCAAGGTGGGTTGGACCACCAATTTCATCTGATCGTGCCCATCTGATGAACGATGCGCAGTGGATCTCGGCAATGCAGAAGTACAATGGGTCGACGGATCGTTTCGAAGGCGGTCCACAGGAATTATCACAAGTGCTTAGAGAGTCCGCACGGAAGAATCGGATTCGGTTTGCAAATCTCGCGATGAAAATGCCCATCGAGATATGCCCTGAATACTTCGATGCGATTCTAGACGGTATGACAAGCAAGTATCTAAATATCCCAACGGACGAAAAGGCGCAGGATGACAAAAATATTGCAGAATTGAATACAGGATTGCTGCATCAGCTGATTTACCGCTTGCACTCTCTCCCGAATCGTCCATGTGGCACATCCATTGTTCATTGTATAGGGCGTATGGCAGAACGAGAGTTGCAAGCCGAGCTACTCGACGTCGTGAGCTACTATGCTGAGGAGGACCCTGATCCCTCTGAGGATTTCTGGCGAAGACCTGATCGTAACCACTATGGTCGCGACCCTTATCACCAGGGGATTAACTGCGTTCGTGGGCAGGCCGCGATGGCGATCTCCCATCTGCTCTTCGCTGATGAATCTAGAATTACCCGATTTCGCAAGACCTTAGCTTCCTTGACTCATGACAAGATGCTGTCAGTCCGCTCATGCGCTATTCGCACCCTTACCCCGCTTCTCAACTTCGCTCGCGATGAAGCAGTCGCAATGTTCGTCGACTGCTGCCACAATGCCGAGAGACTCTGGTCTACAGTTCCGTTTCAGGAATTTGTTCGTCATGCGATTCATTCGCATTATTTGACGCTACGTCCTCTGCTTCTCGCTGCGATGAATTTAGAGGATGCGGAGACTGTCGAAAAAGCGGCAACCGAGATTATTCTCGCTGACTTAGCTGCAGTTGACACCGTTGGTGATGCGGATCTTATTCGCAGCGGCACTGAAAACATGCGGAAGGCAGCTTCACATGTATACGCGGTGAACATCGGAAACTCGGAAATTGGCGATCGCGCCGCTCACTTCTTGCAAGACTACATCAATGATCCATGTGAAGAGGTACGAAAAAAAGTTCCGCGTGCGTTTTGGCACATTGATGGAAAGCGACTCCTTGCACTAGAACCTCTCATCTTGAAGTTTACTGAGAGCAAATCATTCGAAGCAGACCCCAACGCACTTCTGCGCTCTCTGGAAGAATCAAAAGCCGAATTGCCTCATGTGGTCTGCCGCGCCGCCGAACGAGTTTTGGAATTTGTTGGGGAAGAAGGAGCCAGCATCGCGAATCATGCTGCTTCCGCAGCTCATTCAGTTTCAAAGCTAATCGTTCGCCTGTACGCACAGACGCGAGATACAAAACTCAAGCTTCGGTGCCTAGACCTCATAGATCGCATGGAACGTATCGGCTACCTGGGTATCAGCGACGAATTGGAGAAAATTGACCGATGATGTGCGTTCTTGAGAACATTGCCAGTGAACGACCTCAACACCAATAATCATCACGCAACCATCTGTCACAAGAAGAGCACTATATTGAGGAAATACGACAAAAAGGCCCCTGTTTTGTCACCCATTGTCAAAATTTGTCCGTGGGTGTCAAAAACTGTCAGTCGCCCAAATTCCAACCCGCGATCTTCTCGCTGTTTTCTGCGCAAATAGCGCAATGAAGGTCTAGGCGCGCGCACGGCCTCGAACATAATTGATGTCTGGCTGGATGAGGCGGGAAGCACGCGGCCGCTCCTCTAAAGTAGGACGGATTTTCAATCCGTCCCTCTTTCGATCGAAAGACCAACTCACGATGACAACCACAGACCAAGGCCAAGGCGACCGGGCAGCCACCCAATCCGGCCCCAAAAACGGCAAACACCCCCAAAACACTGCCATGGACTGACAAATCCTGCCAAAAACGTTGAACTGGGGGATTTGGCGAAGGCAGTGATCTGATTGCAACCGCGGCCCAGACGACGCATACTTGATCGAACGCAATTCCTTAAATTTCTGCTCGTTATGACGAATCGACCGGAGTATCATCGGTCGGTGTTTATCATAGATATAGACTGCCGACTTTCATCAGATCTGCGAGTCCCCTTGGGGCGGTGAGGTGCCAGATGGCGATTGTCGAATTGCCCGATAGCATTGAGCGGCAACTGCTGGTCCTCGACCGACAGGTCCGAGATGCCATCTTCTCGCGCGGTATCAGCCGACTGGGCGTGGCCGTGCCGGTGCTGCTGGGAGCGTGCCTGCTGACCGACTGGTTTCTCGGACTGAGTGGCAACACGCGACTGACTCTGTTGGCGATATGGTTGCTCCTCATCGTCGCCATTGCCTGGTGGCAGGTCCTTCGACCGCTGTTCAAAGCCCCCTCTTATTCGGAGCTCGCGGCTCTCGTCGAACGTCAGCATCCTGAGTTAAAAGAACGCCTCACGTCTCTCGTGGAATTGCACGATAGCCACACCCCCGGCACATCACGCGTGATGCGCGATCTGCTGGCTCGACAGACAGCTCGCGCAGTTGATCGACTGGATGTCTCCGACGCAGTCCCGGCAATTCGATCGGCCGGGACCGCGGTTCTCGCGATGATGGCTATCGCCTTGTTGTTCGCGCCATTCGCCGTCGCACCGAATGACTATGGATTGTTGTGGGCCAGGCTCTTCGCCCCGTGGGCCAACTTTCACTGGGGCTCAACCGAGCTACTGATCGTCAACGGCGATCGAGTCGTCGCCAAAGGGAGCGACGTGCTGGTCGAAGTTCAACTGAACCAGACGCGTCCCATGGTAGTCGAGAAGGATGACCGCGAACAGGTTTGGCTGCACTGGACGGATGAAGCGGGGATCCAGGATTCGCGTCGCCTCGAATGGGACGCCGAGAAGCAACACTTCGCCGTGACATTGCCTCACCTGGCCAAAAGCATCCGCGTGTATGCCACGGCATCCGGTTCGCAATCGGAAACGCATCAGATCGAAGTCGCCGAACCACCCGTCATCACTCGCTTGCGTCTGGAAATTAGACCGCCAGCCTACACCGGCCTCCCTGCACGCACGTCCGATGGAGCACTTGGTGAAATACGTGCACCCGAACGGAGCCGAATCTTGCTGAAGATGGAGTTCAACGGACCTGTTACCAGTGCCGAAATGATCTGGCCCGTTCCCTCGAGACCAGATCCGAATGCTATTCTCGATGGCGAAGAGAAACTGCCCTACACCAGGGTTTCGATGAAGCTTGCCGACGATGGACTTGCCGGCGGAGTCGAAGCCTTGGCACTCTATCCAGGTTCCTTCTCGATTCGCCTCAAGAACAAACTCGGCTTGACCAACGACGAGCCCGCGCGGTCGATCGTGATCGATCCCGATCTGCCACCCGAAATCTCGCTCGAAGGATCCGATGAACCTGTCATGGTTCGGCCCGAAGATCGATCAACCGTTCCGGCCAAGTTCCATGACGATTACGGACTGACAGCGGTCGAACTGCATCTGGAAACTTCGACCGATCAGAAAAAGATCGTCCCCATTCCCGCTGCCGAACTGCGCGAGCGTTCGTTGGCTCGCGAGTTCACAATCGATGTCGCCGACTTCGACCTGAAGCCAGGTCAATCGCTGACCTATCGCTTCAAAGCCGTCGATAACCGGCCGGTTCCCAATCCACAAGAAACGTGGAGCAAACTTCGCAGCCTGGTTGTCGTCACCCACCCCACCACGCCCCAGGATCAGGAACTCGCTCAGCGGGAACTTGCCGATAAACAAGAAATCGCCGAATTGCGCAAGGATCTGGCCCAGACCAAGGATGAACTCGCCAAGTTGCATCGTCAGACCGAGGATGAATCGCTGAAGCAGAAGGACAGCGACAAGAGTGAGCAACTTGAAAAGCTTCAGCAGAAGCAGGCGGAGCTCGCTGAACGACTGCAGAAGCTGGCAGCGCAACTCGCTGAACGCAAACTCACCCAGAAGCTGGCGAATAACGCGCAGCAGATGGCCCAACAAGACTTGGCCGCAGCCAGTGAACGTCTGGAACAGGCCAAGCAAGGCGAGCCCCGCGATCAACTGCAACCGTTGAGCGAAGCGATCGATCGACTCGCTTCTGTCGACAAGCAATTGCAGTCGCTCGACCAGCAGTTGTCCGAGTTGAATCGATTGGAGCAGGATCTGGCACGGCTCGAGCAAGTCGCTCGCAACGCCGATCGACTGGCCGAGCAACTCGAAAAACTCGATCAACAGCCTGCCGGAGCTGACAAGCCCACCTCCGAGCAACTTCAAAAGCTCCAGGCGGAAGGTCAGAAGTTGGCGGAAGACCTTGCCGACCTGTTCAAGAAGCATCCCGAACTGGTCGATGCTGCACGCCGCGAACAGTTGCAGCAGTTGAACCAGCTTGCTGAACAAGCGCAGCAGTTGGCAAAACCACAGCAACAACTCGCCCAAGCTTTCCAGCAGACAGCGAAGGATCAGGCTGCGAATCCGAACGAATCACTCGACACTGAAAAGCAGTCCCCCCCGAATGAAGGGACGAACAAGAACAAGACACCGGACGGGGCTGCCGATGCAACGTCGCCAACCGCACCGGGTGCAAATCAGCCGACTCCTGCAGTTGCTGAACAAGCGGCAGGAGCGCAAGCTGCGAACGCGCAACAACAGGTCGCTCAAGATGCAGCCCGGCAAGCTTTGGAAACGGCTCGACAACAAGGAGCCGATTCGAAAGCGACCCAGGCCGCTGCCGATTTTGCCCGTCAAGCTGCCGCTGCCGCCCAGCAAGCCGCCAAGGGGGACCTCGCCGGTGCCGCCAAGCAAAGCAACGAAGCCTCCAGCACTGCGGCAGGGGCTTCGAAAGATCTCGCGGAGTCTGGTCAAGCCAGTCCGCAAGCCAACGAACAAGCAGAATCACTCGCTCAGCGTCAGCAGAAACTCGCTGAGCAGCTAGACCAGCTCGCCGATTCCAAGGCCGCACAACAGGGGGCACAAAGTCAGGGACAGCAGCAGTTGGCCAACGCCACTGCAGGTTTGTCTAAGCAGTTGGAGCAAGCCGCGAAGAATCTGAACTCGTCGCCGCTAGACGCGAAAGAGGCTGGTGACTCCGCATCAAAAGCGAGTCAATCGGCGAACGAGGCCCAGCAGGCTATGCAACAGGCGGCTCAATCTGCTAAGTCAAACGATGCCCAGAGTGCTGCCAGCCAGGCCCAACAAGCGGCCGAGAAACTGCAGGACGCCGTGCGACAGGCTGAAGAGACTCCCGCAACACCTCAATCGGGCCAATCGATCCCTGATGACGTTGCGTCGAAGGTGGCTCAGGCGGCTCAGCAACTTCAACAAGCCCAGAAGCAGCTAGGCTCCGCAGCGCAAGAGAAGTCGCAGCCCAAGTCCAACGGAAGTCCCCCGAGTGAATCAAAGCCAAGCCAAGGTGAACAAAGCAAGGGACAACCGGGACAGGGACAGCCGGGACAGGGACAGCCGGGACAGGGACAGCCGGGACAGGGACAGCCGGGACAGGGACAGCCGGGACAGGGGCAGCCG
>DASYEA010000126.1:0-6341 GCA_036499265.1 Schlesneria sp.
ACGCGAATCGAACCTCTCAAGCGAGGGGATTCTTGCTGATCAAATCGAGATATTGATCAAAAGGGATGCAGATGAAGGTCACAACCCGCATGGTCAACGAGTGAACAAGACATTCCATTTAGCAGATTTCTTCGTGCGCATCAGTGAAAGCGAAGATCAGCTGAAATGTGATGTAGATCGAATGGTCAGTGTTTGGTTTGGAAATCCATTTGCAACTCCAACATTTGACGAGCACGCTATGTTTATGGCGTTCGCATCTGCGCTCCGATCGGCCGACCTATCGCGACAGGTAGGAGCAGTAATTACTCGCAACAATCAAGTACTTTCGACCGGTGCAAACGATTGTCCGAAGTCCGGCGGAGGACTCTATTGGCCGGAGCGCGGCTGCGATGGGATCTGCATTTCCGACGTACCTCGCGGGAGGGACTATAAGCGAGACGGAGACTCGAACCGAATCGAACAACTTCAAATCATCCAAAAAATTATAGATGAAGCTGTCAAACTTGGGATCAATGGAGTGCATCTGCGAAGCGTATTGGACTCAAGTGCCATTTGCGATCTGACGGAGTATGGACGCGTGGTTCATGCCGAGATGGAGGCACTTTTGAACTGTGCACGCAGTGGATTGTCGACGGTCGGAGCAACCTTGTATTGCACGACCTTTCCCTGCCACAATTGTGCAAAGCACATCGTGGCAGCAGGGATTGAAAGAGTAGTGTACGTAGAGCCATATCCAAAGAGTAAGGCTCTGGCATTCCACGATGATTCGATCGCAACGCCAGGAAGCAATCCCGCAGATGCTCACGGCAAAGTGCTATTCGAACCATTCGTTGGAATTGGTCCGCGTCGTTTTTTCGATCTTTTCTCAATGGAGCTGGGGTCCAGCTACCGATTGGACCGAAAAGAAAATGCTACCGGGATGAAGTCAGAATGGACTGTTCGGAAGGGGCGTCTTCGAATACAGATGAAACCCAGATCATACTTGGAACTGGAACAGGTAGCCTGTAAAGTGTTCTCAGAGACAATCAAAAGATCTGCAGAACCACTGCAATCTCAGGGATGATTCAAATGACGCAAAGCGAATTCCGTAGACAGATTCAAGAGACAGCGGATTTAGTTGATCAATGGCCGGAGTGGGTACAGAAGATTCTGACGAACAGCGCCCGCCCCATGGTGTCCGTTCCGCGTCCCGTTGCGACAGTCCGTCCATCGTCAGACTCAGAGGAGATATCTAAAGTGACAGCGGAAATTAATTTGACGAAATAGACTTCGACAGCGAGACAATTGCTGATCGTATCTGACTGTCAAACGCTGGCCATAACTTTAAGAACTCCGCCAAATCTGGATTTAACTGTAAGACGCGCAGTCCAATTGACGTAAGTGTCTATTGGGAAATGCTTTGCTAAAGCGGCGTGGGGGTCAAACTCAACCGGGGGTTCGAATTCCCCCCTCTCCGTTCAACAGAAAGCCGTCATCGCAAGTCGATGACGACTTTTGTGTTGTGTACCAGCCGGGCAAATTTTGGATGGTCGAAATTGCTCAGGGCAGATCAGATTGCTGGCCATCGATACTGTCGACCGGCACCGTGGAACTACAGAGCGGTGGCGGGCAGAAACTCGCGGCTGAAAAAGCGGATCAGCGTTTCTTCCGGATAGAGTCCCCATGAGAACTCGCGGTCTCGCAGTACCGAATTTGCCTTCCGTTGGTAGCGCACCTGATCTCGTTCGGACTGCAATTCTATGACCACGTTCGCCAGTTCAGCACTCATCTGTTCATTCAAGTCGTTCAACTGCCGATGTTCAGTCTTTGTCGGCCGACGCGATTTCAATTCGTGGACGATCCGATTTTTATCGGCGATCAAGCCGCTGACACGGCTGCCTTCGGCGGCGTCCAGCAGTCGATCTGGGTTATAGCGTGTATCCCTCAGCCGTTGCTGAATACCACGAAGATCGTCGTCAGCGCGTGGGAACTCTGTCCCGAGAGGCAAGAACGCCGTCGCAGTGACGGTCGCGAATGCGGGAGCTTCGATTCCGAAAAAACGCTGACAGATCTGGTCGGTCATCGCATCATACTTGGCTCCGCCGATTCCGTGGATGAATAAGTCCGCCAGGAACAAGCGTGCAAACATTGTCGTTGTGAGAGCTCGCGTTCGGAAGCGGATCCCCTGCGATCCAAGCTGCGAAATGACATCCGCGGCTGAATCACCCGTCAAAGCGAGTCGCGCAAAGATTCCCGTGCTGTCCCGCAGGTGGATTTCGGAACCGACTTGTCGAGCGACCGGACGCTCACGTCGCTTGCCTCCCGCTCGCCAGACCCAAAACGGTGCTTCCAACCAGCCGCTGTCTGCGATTAATTCCGGGACCGGATGCGTTGTGCTGCGCAGATGATGAAGTTGTCGATAGTCGCGAACCGCTTCATTATAGATCGCGTGAAATCGCGGCAGTTGTCGGAGCACCGACGCTGCAAACACGCCAAAGGGTCGTGTCGAGCAAACGCGCGACATCGGCAGTTCTAAGTTTTGCAGTCCATGGGCACGCTCAACCGCCACGCGGGCTGCGACCAGGCAATCGCTCAGGCGACTTGTCAGGCGTGATTGTCGGATGGCTGCCGACCAACCTGTCGCGATGAGGGGTTCATAGTTCCAGTTCTGCTGGATGCTGGATCGGACCTGTTCACCAAACGCCTCGAAACATGTTTGATCCGCAATCGCCGCTTCTTCCCAAGGTTGCTCGACCTGCGCTGCGTCGAATGGGATCGATTCGAGAGTTGGCATCGCCCCCTTGGAAACTGGCACTCGAATCCGCGTGCCGCCCAGCGTGTCGTTATCGACGATCAAATTCAGCGCCAGGCCGCGAGTCCGTCGCGATAACCCTGCGGCCGCGAAGTTCTTCGCCCACACGCCAATGTGGAAGAGTTCAGGTTGATGTCCGGTGACGACCAGCGGCAACTGTTGATCGACGGTGATGTCGTCATTAATTAAGGCCGAAGTGTAGCCGATTGCTTCCGCAATGATGGCGTCACGAGCTTCATCGCGAAGCTGCTGGAACGAGATCCCGTCGACAGCAGTATCCGTTGAAGAAAGCCTTTCTGAATTGGCCAGAATCAAATCGGGCAAGTCGTCGGCGCACGGCACGACTAGCACAGACTCGTGCTGACGTGGAACGATGAGCGAAGGCTGACTCACAGGCGAGCACATCTCAGGGCACAAAGGGGGATTCATCAACTGACATGCCATCTTACGGATTCGACGATCCGCAGGTTGCGGGGCGACAATCAGTCGCTTCGCCCTTGCAGTCGTTCCCTTCGGCCTGAGGATGATTTGGCAGATGAAGTGAAGCCACTTCGCGATCGATCACCTCGTGATAGTAAGCCAGCCGCCGGGCTGCTTGATCCAGCGCTCCACCGAATGATCGCTCTTCTTCGAGATAGATGAGCGGGACGGGGAATTCGACAATCTTCATGTCGAGCGCCGCGGCCTGCACCCACAGTTGCAACGGCATCGCATAGCCGAGTTCGGTGATTCGGAACTGTGCCAGCGAGTCGACTCGATAGGCTTTAAACCCACAGAATGAGTCAGTCAGTTGCAGCCCGAATCGATTCTTCAAGAGTTCCGTCACCTGCATGTTGATACGGCGACGGTCGACAGGTGGCAGGCTGTCACCGGGAAACTGCGCCAGGTAGCGGCTGCCAGAAACGATATCGACCGGGCTTTCTTCCGTCGCGTAGATTGCCGCTGCCAGTTCCGGAATCAATCGGGGCTCGTGCTGCCCATCGCAATCGATTGTCACTAGGACGTCGTATTGTCCGTCCATTGCATATTGGAATGCGGTCCGCAGGGCGGCGCCATAACCTTGATTGTGCTCATGCCGGACCATGAAGATCTTGCGTTCCGCAGCCATCAGCTCCGGTGTGCGGTCCGATGACCCGTCGTCGACGACCAAAATGTCCTGCGAATATTTTTTGACTTCGGCCAAGACATCTTGCAGGTGGCGCTCTTCGTTATAAACGGGAAGGGCCGTCAAAATTCGAGGGGTCATGCGTCGCTCCTGCGGTTCAAATCTGGGGAATCCAACCCGCATCCGTGCGACTTGGGCAGCATTCTAGGCCCGTGACCCGCCAAGTCAAAGGCGGGGGACACCTGTTGCAGTGCCTGCGAGGGGGCGGATTTCGGAATCTCGCACTGTGCCTCAGGATCGGTGAAACCCCCAAAATCCCAAAATCTTGTCGGAACTTCAGGTTCCCCCCAGCTTGACCAAACCGTTTTCGCAGGCCTAGGATAGAAATCGGCAGGAAGTGCCGATTATGCGGGCAAGGACGGTCGCCGCGATTTTGCGTGATTTTCGCCGAGGGGGTTAAAATGAGCGTCAAACGATTGGTGAGCTGGAGCGTTCCGGCACTTTGCTTAATCGCGCTGGGTCTGGCCAGTAAAGAAGCCAGCGCCAGCCCTCTGCAGCAGCCGGGATTAGTGCAAGCGTTGGCACCCACGGCGGCCGGTTTCCACCGTTGGGGGGGGGGATGGGGGTACCGCGGAGGTGGCTGGGGCGGTGGCTACTACTACGGTCGACCTTGGATCTATCGCCCATACTACCGCACGGCCTTCTACGGCGGTGGGCTTGGTTACGGAGGATACGGATACGGTGGAAACGGATATGGCTACGGTGGTGGCTATCGAGGCTATGGATATTCCACGCCGTACTACACCAGTTACAGCAATTACGGTTATGGCACGGGATGGCCGTATTCGACCGGCTATTACTCGGCCTATCGTCCCGTGGTGTATTCGAATCCGGTCTACACCACCAGCTACTACCAACCTGCCGTGTACAGCAACTACGGCAATTATGGTTACTCGGGGTACTCAGGCTACAACACCGGATATTACGGCGGTGGATACCCGTCGTATGGGTATGCGAGTTACTCAACTCCGTACTACTCGTCCTACGGCTACAATTCGTACTCGCCGTATGGAGCGTGCTGCGGCTCTTGGTAATGACCAGATTGGCGCTTTGTTTGCTTGAAAACGTCCAAACCCGACCAGATTCATCGCTGGTTGGGTTTGTTTTTTGATAGACACCGAAAATGTTGATGGGCGATTCTCAACTCGCGGAAAATCTTGGCATTTTGCCCCGGTTCCGCATACGATGATTTCCTTGGTTTAACACATGGGGATCTGCAGATGCGGTCACTTGCGCTGATATGCCTGTTGCTGAACGCGGCTTCGCTGCAGGCTCAGATCAACGTTCAGCAACCTGTGGTGCGAACGACCAGCGTTGGGACGACTGTTTCTGTTCCGGATCGTGGCCGCGTATTCCTTGGCGGAGTCAATTCTGCCGAGTCGTTCCGGCAGAACTACGGGCCTTTTCCGTCAGGGACCACTCGTGGTTACGGCTTGTCCGGCGGTTCGATATCGGCAAGTGTCTATATCATCGATCTGCAGGCGATGGACGAAGCCATTCTGAGTTCGGTCCCAGATTCGCCCCTTCGGCCGGAGATGGGTGTTCGTCGTGGTCCCTCCGAGCAGGAAGTTGCTCCACGCGAGGCCATGTCGGCAATCGACAAGGCGGCCAATTTCGAACGTCTGGCGCGGCAAGCCGAGGCGGCAGGCAAGGCGGGAGTTGCCAAACTGCACTGGCAGATGGCCGCGAAGTACGGCTCAACAGCAGCTCGAGATCAGCTCGGCATCAAGCCGGTTAATGTCGCCAAAGCCTCCGCCAGCAAGTGATTGCTTCGATCTCTATCACCAGGCAAAAGCCATAAGTTATGGTTCGTGGAGAATTGCCTGATTCGTTGGTCAATTCATTCGCTCACCGCCAAGCCCAAAATGGTCCTCAGCAATAGCGATAATGGCGCGTAACTATTTGTGACGAGAGACCTTTGAGAAACTTGACGGTCGCGCGATTCACTTCTATACTCGCGTTTTCCGCATGCTGAGCGGCTTTCATGCGGGGACCGGTCCATATCACGGATGTTTGCCAGCATGAAGAGCGAAGAACGTCACACCCTTGAAACCAACCAACTTGGCGAAGCCGTTCAGGTCGCCGGTAAGCGATTGGAAGACAACACGACCAAGATCGTGGCGGTTGTCTGCGCGGTCCTGTTGATTGCTGCGGGAATCACGTGGTGGATGCGGCAAACAAGTTCGTCGGGCGTCGCGGCTTGGACCTTGCTCGAAAACGCAGAGACTGTCGCTCAGTACAGCGATATCCGCGAAAAGTATTCGGGCACAATTCCTGGTCGTTGGGCTCAGTTGCTGGAATCGGAACTGTATTTGAAGACCGGTCTGGAGCAGATGTTTAGTGATCGCGAATTGGGGGCCGGCGACCTGAAGAAGGCGATCAACG
>DASYEA010000127.1:0-7246 GCA_036499265.1 Schlesneria sp.
TCGCGGGCACGCTACCCGCCACTGTCGCCGGCACCGTGGCCATCACGATGCCGAACTCGTCACAGGTAATCTCGGTCAACCCCAGCGACCGACATTCCTCAGCCAGCATATGACTGAGTGTCAGTTGCTTCGCGGTGCTGGGATAGGTCGTACTGGTTTCATCTGCCTGAGTATCAATCTTCACGTAACGCAAGAAGCGAGAAAGCAGCGTCGTCATCTTTCACTTTCAATTTACAGCAGGAAGACAGTGACCATCGTATCGGCAATCCCCATCAGGCTCGCCCCGGCGATGATCCCCGCGCAGATCGGTTCGTGATTTTGCACCCACAAGTTGTTCGCAGCGTGCTCTTCTTTCACTCGACCAACGCCCAGTAACCAGAACAGCAACGCTCCGGTAAACATGCACAGCGACGATCGGAAGTCGATCACAAAGGCCAAGCCGATCGCCACAGGCGAGATCGGGAATCGATTCTTCGAAACGATCCGGATCACTTCCAGGACCAGCGCGGCGATCGAAGCGACGATCACTGCCATTTGAATCGAACCGGGCAGCTTATGCAGTCCTTCCTTCAAGACCTGAGCGACACCCACCCAGATTGTGACGGCGGGCATTGGAAATTGTTCCGATTGCAGGTTCGCAATCGATTCGGGATTGTTCGGGTCAACCCCCTTGGTAAACAACAAATAAAACAGGATCGTGCTGGCAATCGCCCCGCTGAAGATACCGATGACATGCCCAATCGCCTGCTGACGCGGCTTGGCACCCAGCATGTAACCCGGCTTGATATCCATCAGCAGATTGGACGAATTGCTGACCACTTCCGCCGTGATCCCGGCCGTCGCCAGATTCGATTTGATGTCCCCTGGTCGAACGATGCCGTAAAACAACTGCGTGATCTTACTCGTCGCGCCAACAGGCGTGGTGCTGGTCAGTGCGGTCGAGTTCGCCGCCACCAGTGACAGAATGAACGTGAGCGGCAGACCAATCAGCGAGGCCCAGATCGGCACATCGAAGAACGCCAAACCCATCCAGGCGGTGATCAGGCTCATGATCGGAATGCCCACCACCGAGATCCACAACGGGAACTCGATATCCTTGAGCACATCATCGCCAGTCCGTTTCCCGGTCAGCCCTCGGAACGCGCTCGTAATCACATCTGGCTTGGAAAAGAACGAGACGAACGAAGCCACCACCATCGCGGCGACACCGGGCCACAACGCCCAGATCGTGATTTGCCTCATCCCGAACGTGCCGTCTGGTTTTGGTTTGATCTCACCCAATTCGATCATCCACGGCGTCAGGATCACGTAGTTCAGAATCGCACCGATCAACAACGAGACGCCCGCGCGAATGCCCATCAACCCGCCGGCTCCGATCAAGGCGACGTCCACCGTCGGCGATATCGTGAGCTGATTGATGTCGACGCCCCGCAGCTTCGGCGCATTGGCTCCAGTCAATCCAAACAGTTGAAACAAGTCCTCATGCAGATGCAGCACTTTATCCTTGGCAACACCTACGCGAGTCTGGATCCACGTCTGAATCCCTTCGGACTGCAGGAACTTAATGAACGCGGCCGTCGCGGCGGCAGCACCCAGAATCTTCGCCTTCATCAGCCCAACCGACGCGTCTGATGAGTGCAGCGTATCCATCACGACTCCGGCCGCGCGGCCTTCCGGGAACGGATGCTGCTCGTCATTGATAAATCGCCGCTTCATCGGAAAGGCAAACAGCACCCCCAGGATCGACAGCGAAATATTCCACAAGACGATGTGCTGCCATGGAATCATCACCTTATTGACGATCATGTAGGCCGTCAGCGATGAGATCAGCGGGGCGGTCATGTAACCGGCTGATGTCGCGATCGATTGCATCGCGTTGTTCTCAAGGATCGTGAACTCTTTCATCCCGAGTTGCTGGAGGACTTTGAAAAAAGCGAACGCTAGGATGACGGAAGTGATTCCGACCCCCAGCGACCATCCCGTCTTCGCACCGATATACAGGTTTGTGGCCGACAGCAGACCGCCGAGGATGAAGCCCATCAAGGCGGAGCGAAGCGTCAACTGAGGCATATTGCCGCGATAAACATTCTCCAGCCACCAATTGTCCTTCTGCTCGACAGTCCAATCGCGAATCTGTTCCTCAGATAACTGCTGAATCGTCATGAATGCCTTCCTGGATGACGGCGAAGTGGTGGACGGGCCGAAATGCGTTTGTACTCGACAACGATCACCAGACCAAGTCATGCGGAAAGACGAAGAATATTCCGGCCCTGTCATTTCTAACTGATCACGAGCGTAGGAGGTCGTGGTGCCGGGTGCCACGGTTTTGGAGCTTCGACGGCCGATTGCCTCTTGTTCGGCACGGGTCTCCTGATCCCGCGGAAACGCCTGACCGGCAGGTCTCCGGTCTTACTGATTGCTTTCGGTGGGTCTTTCTACGTCGGAAAACGGAGACCTTCGGTCGGCCTTTCGACAGGGTCACGAGACGTCAGGAGACCCGCGCCGAACAAAGTCGCGGTGGCTCGATATTTGCAACTCAACATCCTCAGAAATCCATCGTCGCTCCTTATGCTGCGTGACGCCGTTCCACTGTCCTCTCTAACAGGATCACCACAAATGGAAATCGAAACCTACGAATTGGCCCCCGGCTGCTGGATCTTGGCAATCGGAGTGGAACGCGCAGATCGCGACGTGGCCGGCCTCACCGGAAAAACCGCCACGCCGCAGACCTATCAGGCCGCATGGTCGACCGACGGCAAATGGACAGAAGACAACACAATGACCTTCACAACGATCGACGAAGCCGAGCAGTATCGGACAGTGAATCGACAGCGAATGCTCGATGCGTCGTCAGAATTCTGATCGCGGACTGATGAGCGAAAGTCGTTCGGAGTGTCACCGTTGGTGCTACTCAGGGCCCGCCGATGCTTGATCGCACCTTCCAAGTCACCAAGTTGCTCTCGCAAATAGCTTGAAGAACTCAGCGTCTCGTCATTGCTCTGACGGTTCAAGTCGGTCCACTAACAATCGTCCCTCTTCGCGCAGGCCAAGGCGATGGCTCGGTCGATGGCGCGCGATACGGTAGTGGGCAACATGGAGTTGAACACCGCCAACTCATTTCGTGCGAAGTTGGAAAAAAATCTCAAATGCCGTATTGACCCGCGCACCGAAAACGGATTTATTACCCCTCGCCAACAACGTGATCGACATCAATGATCACTGCGATTGGTGACCAGACAATTCGTGTGGCACTGTAACCAACAGGCCGCGGCTCTTCATTGAGACGCGGCCTTTTTCTTTTTTATGGGCTGAAAATGACGACACCGGTTTTGTTGAAGATTCAAGGCTCATCGAAGAGGTATGCTGCACCCGCGCAAGCAGGTCGAGGTGCAATGTCGGGAATGACAGGAAGGAGCCTGAAAACCGGTGCTCTTGTGCCGATGGTCGGGGAGACTCAACCGCAGTTCTTCGCTCGTGCATCGCGAGCGTTGCAGCAGCGGATTTCCTCGGTGAATCGCCGCACTGTCGAGATCTTGCGGATCTGGAAATCATCGTCCAGCGACCAGGATCTGCGAGACAAAGCGTTGGCCATGTTTCCGAGAGTGAAGTTCGTTCACTTCGGACCGCGTTGCATTTTCCTCGAACACACGGTCCCTGCGAATGCCGATACACAGCAACCAGAGATCACGTACGGGAAGCAGGAACTGCAGCAACTCGTCGACTGGGCAAACTATCGCATTCGCAACAGCGATAATTTTGCGGTGATCAGTGACGGTCACACACCCTCTCAGGATGAGAAAACCAAAGGGGCAGCGATGCCTTCGCCCCTGGGTTATTCGGGTCCGTTCTATCTCGGACAGCTCGGTGACGTGGATCCGTTGTGGGCGATCTACGCCGACGAGTGGGTGCATCGGGACGATGTGCCGCGATTTGAAAAGTTGCAGCGTCGTTCGCCCGAGGTCTGGGCGAGCGAGCCGATGTCGCAGCGGACATTGGATCCCATCGCCGCTTTGGGGTCAGAGACTCCCAAGCTCGACTGCGGCATGAATCTCTACGCCCGTGCGAGCGATGGGCAGTTGGTGATGCGGTATTCCGCGGCGACGTTGCCCGGACCGACAAACAGTTTCGTTCCGTCTGCTGAAAGGCGGACCAGGCAACACTACTCCGGAGAATCTCGGATGGATGACGACAACATGAATGCGACACCCGACCTGACGACCGCCGTGGGTCAGGCCCTGCAAGACTTACTCCCCAGCATTGTGCAGGCGGTGGTTGCGCAGGTGGCAAGTCAGACAGAGGCACCAAACGAAGACGATGTGAATGCTCAACCTCAGGTTCCTGAGGATGATGATGGACCAGTCGATTCCACGACGCAGCTTGAAACGGCTGAAGGACCTGACGATGCCGATCCTCAGGCGGAAAAGTACAAGGCCATGGGGCCAGATTGCCATGCCGCATACCTGGCAGGCCGCCGCGGCACGACCAAGTATGCGCGCATGGCCGATGAGGGATTGACAGGAATCATCAGTCGCCAGGCGGCGCGGATCAGGATGCTGGAAGTGACCTGTGCGGCCGAGCGGCGGGATGTGGAGCGCTACCGGCGATTGGGGGACCTTAGCCACGAGTACGTGTTTGATGCGAATGAGGAACTGCAGACGTGCCGTGACATGACGGACGTGCAATTCGAACGGCATTGTGCTGCGACGGTCACGAAGTATTCGCGACGCAGCGACATCACGAACGTCGAACTGTTCGATGATCCTGGCTTTGAACCCGACCGCTATGCACGAGGCGGTCTATCACGAGTGAGCCCCGATCAGGTCGAGCGTTACTCGCGACAGGCGGCTCTGGCAGCGGCTCAGAAGAACGCGATGAAACGCGGGTCGACGACGTTCGAGCAGGAGTTTGATGCCATCTGTCAGAAGCATGGTGTGAGTTTGTAGGGCGGCACTTGGTCGCAATGTAGACCGCACACTCCGTGTGCGGAGAACGGCACACGGAGTGTGCCTACTACTTTAAGAGTGTGTTTATCTGATGAGTGACGATGAGATTACGACTTCCACTTTGAGAGGAATGTTTGCATGAGCACTTTGATGAATGCCCGGGCGGGTGGCACGATTAATACCTGCCGCTTTGTGGTGCCCGACACCAGCCACGCGAATGGCGCGGTCCAGGCGAGCGATGGGACTCATCTGCCGCTGGGGATTGCTCAACAGGCCGGCCGATTGCGCCCGGATCCTGTTTTCACTTCGACGCAAGTTCTGGAAGCGGCCGAGGTCGGTGAAGTGATTGGGATCTATCCGCCGGGCTGTGTTGGTGTCGGCCTGTTGTGCAATGCCACGTGGAGTGCCGGCGACCTGCTGATGTCGGACAGCACGGGGCAGGGGGTTGTCGCAACAACCGGCAAGTTCTATGGAGCTCGCGCGGAAGGGCCGGGGACGGTTGGTGCGATCTGTCCGGTCACTGTGATCACTGGCCTGCTCCCTTAGTGCGGTCGCACTTATGTGTCGCGTTGAAACATGGGTTTGACGAAGCGGTCTTCTGTTCGCGGGACGCCACAGTGAGGTGGGATGCGCTCTGGTTGCCGCTGTTTGTTCTCTGTTTGAAATCTGATGGACCTTCCTGGCGGACAGCCGCCCTCTGGAGAATTGCTCATGCCGAAAGTTTTGCCAGGTGCTTACAACACCTTTGTTCCGAATGCGAAATCGAGCGGGAATCTGTTCGTCGACTTCTCGCGCAATGTCAACGATTTTGCCTGCCTGCGATACTGCCAGCCCGTGCCTGTGCAGCAGACGGTGGGGATCTGGTATCAGATGGGACTCGATCAACGGGCTCGCATCACCGAGGATGACAGCGCGAAACAACTGTGGGCCGATGGCACTCCGCGACCCAAGGACAATGGCAACGACGAATACTTCGAAGAGAAGTCGTTTCGCTGCAGTCGACGCAGCTACTCCAGTACGCTCGGCAAGATGACGTCCGAGCAGGCCGCGTGGGACGAACGCGATCGACGCAGCCGTATGCTGGCTCAGCAGGCAATGACGGTTCGCACGAACATGATCCTGGCAAAGATGTCGGATCCCTCGCAGTACGACACGTCGCATGTGGCGGATCTGAGCAGCTCGGGAGCGATTGCCGGTGTGACCGGGAACTGGGCCGCATCAACGTCGGCACGGCTGGCGATTCGTCGTTCGCTGAACCACATCAAGAACCGCATTACGCTTGATACGCGAGCGGCGGTGAACTCCGACGACCTGGTGCTGGTGATGTCGCCTGATACGGCCGAGCAGATTGCGGTCAGCCAGGAAATTGTCGAACTGATTAAGCAGAACGTCGGCGGTCTGAAGTTTCTGCGCGCAGACGATGATTTTCCGAAGGACACTTACGGCCTGCCTCCGCGGCTCTACAACACCGATGTCGTGATCGAGAAGACGGTGAAGGTGACGAGCCAGAAGGGGTTGGTCACGCAAACCGCCACGTACTGCCTGCCGTTTGGCACGGTCATCGTCGCGCACAAGCCCGACTCGTTGGAAGGTGTCGAAGGGGGACGTTCGTTCTCGACCTGCTCGATCCACATCTATCGCGACGACGATCTGGCCGTGGAAACAGACGACATTCGCTGGGACCGCCTGACCAACATCGCCGTGACCGACAACTTCGACATCAGCATGACGGCACCCGTCACGGGCTATCTGCTTGAGAATGTTTGCTAGCGAACAAGTAACGAGTGACGAGATGAAAGTGACGAGGGAAGAAAAACGAATCGGTAACTCTTCCCTCGACTTTCCTCGTGACTCGTCACTTTCCTCTCGTTACTCCCTCTTTCAGTTGGCTTGCCATGCCCTATTCAACTCCTTCCGACATGCTGCAGCGATATGACGCTCGGCTGATAGGCGATCTGGTCAGTGACAATGGTGTGCAAGTCGCTTCAGGTGATTTGCCGGCCAATGCCGTTCTGTTATCTGTGCTTGAGGATGCCAGTGCAGCTATCGATGCGGCGGTGTATGTCGGCAATCGATATACGCCGGCTCAGATGTCGGCATTGTCGACGACGGCAGCGGCATTTGTGCGGCGACTGGCGTGCGACCTGGGGCTGATCTACTTGAAGCGCCGTCGCGGTCGATTCGATCCCGAGAAGGACGGAGCGTTGCTGACAGAGATCAACTCGACGTTGAATGCCTTGCGTGATGGCAAAGACCTCTTGCTGATGAACGGCGCTCCGTCGACAGCAGGGACGATGGAACTG
>DASYEA010000128.1:0-1994 GCA_036499265.1 Schlesneria sp.
GTCGTGACCGTGGCTTTCGCCGATCTCGGCGGTCGGACCCGCCTGACGCTCCATCAAACAGTCGACGACGCACTCGCGAAACGGACAGGCGCTCATCCCGGTTGGATCCAGATGCTGGACCGGCTCGCAGAACACCTCACAAAGTAGCAGGCATACTCCACAAAGTAGAAGGCATTCTCCGAATGCCGTTGAGGCTCACAAAGTGAGCCGTCCACCCTGATCTTCCCGTCCAAAAAGACACCTGCAGGCCCAACCACGATGCGATCTCAAGTTTGCCTTCAACCCATGCTGCTTGCCATCGCACTGACCGTGGCAACCATCCCATCCGACGCACAAGACACCAAACCCACTTCAACATCCGCCAAGCGAGCGGAGGGTAGCTACGCCGAGATCAACGGCCTGAAACTCTATTACGAGGTTCACGGGACCGGTGGCACGCCGTTAATACTGCTTCACGGCGGCGGCTCGACGATCGAGACCACGTTTGGCAACGTACTGCCGCGGTTGGCGGAATCGCGACAGGTCGTCGCTTATGAACAGCAAGGGCACGGACGCACCACCGACATTGCCGATCGCCCCTTTTCGTTCGAGCAATCCGCTGACGACACAGCGGCCTTACTGAGACATCTCAACATCAAACAGGCCGATTTCTTCGGGTTCAGCAACGGCGGCAGCATTGCCATGCAAGTGGCCATCCGCCACCCCGCCCTCGTCCGCAAACTGGTGATTGCTTCCGCGATGACCAAGCGCAACGGACTTCATCCCGAAGTCTGGAAGTTCATCGAACAAAGCAAGCTCGAAAACATGCCCAGAGAATATCAGGACGCCTACGCGAAGCTGTCACCGCATCCCGATCGGCTGCGCCAGTTTCACGACAAATGCGCCAAGCGCATGGTCGATTTCCAGGATTGGCCCGACAGCGACTTGCTTTCGATCAATGCCTCGGTGCTGATCGTCGTTGGTGACCAGGACAGCATTCTGCCAGAGCACGCCGTCGAAATGTTCCGCCTGCTCCCCAAATCCCAATTGGCAATCCTGCCAGGCGGCCACGGCACCTACATCGGCGAATTCACCGCCGCTCGCATGAAAAACTCCCAAGTCACGTTCGACTCACCAGATGCCGCCAGACGAAAGCCGGACGCCATCCCCAACCTGGTCGTGGCAATGATCACCGAGTACCTCGATACCCCAACTCCATGACTTGTCCTCTCTCCTTCCGTCAATCCCGATAGCGGGATTCAGCAACTTACGAATCGGGGGCGCGTGACGCCCACACAGTACTGTGCGGCTCAGTATTCATTTGTCCCGCAACCACAAACAGCGACAGGAGTTGACTCCCACGCTGAGATTTCATCCGTTGTGTCACGCGCATTCGCCGAAAACCGGCGCGGAGGTACAGCCCAGACGCCGATTCTCTACTTGCGGTCGGCCAGTGTCGGACAGTGGCCCTTGCAATTTTTCCGCCCATCCTTGATACTTCCCACCCCGATTCCTGTTTGGAACGGACGATCCGTTGGATCGGACGCGCCTCATTCTGACGAGCGCGTGAAACAAGATTCCTCTACGTTTCCGTTAGGAAACGGATCCCGAATTGATTCGGAATCACCAACCGAGGCCTATTGATGAGCGCATTGAATAAGACGGAAATCAAGAAACTGCGGAAGAAGCGTCAGCGGCTGAAGAAGAAGCTGCGATGCCGGTTTTGTACTCATGGTTGCGATAAGTCGCCCCATCCCGTTTTCGTCGACTACAAAGATCTGAAGACCCTGCGATCGATGATCGATCGTGAAGGAAGCATGCTGGCCCGACGCAAGACCGGTAACTGCGCCAAGTTTCAGCGCGCCGTCCGTGAAGCAATCCTGCGAGCTCGCTTTATCGGTCTGCTGCCATACGTCGCAGAAGAGTGATATTGTTGGCGGATCGCCAATTCAACAGCCCGGTGATCCACCGGGCTGTTCGCATTTGTGAGTATCCCAATGTGGGTCAAAATCTGC
>DASYEA010000129.1:0-3009 GCA_036499265.1 Schlesneria sp.
ACTTGGCTTCCGAGAGTTGCTGGTCCGTCAGCGGTTCGGACTTTGGTTCGGTTGTTTCCGCGTCGTCCGACAGTTTCGCCGCCCAGTCTTCCAATTCCTGCAAGCGTTCGGCGGTGATCGTTTGAGGTCGCCAGGGATCCAGATCCGCCACAGGAGCCTGCCAGTCGACCAGCAGGTCCAGCGCGGCCAGCCGCGCCCCCAGCTTGCCACGGATAAAGACCTCAGCAACTTCCGGCCCTGCCAATCCCTTGTTCACCGCCAGTCGACGAACCGCCGCTTCGCGAACCGTGGCATCGCGATGAGCCAAAAGCTTGGCCAGTTCCGCCAATGTCGATTCACTCAGTTCCGGGACCTCGCGAACATCTTCCACCATCTCGGTTGGTGGCTCGGCGTCTTCGCCTCGCAACCACTGAATCAGATCGTCAGCCGGGAGAAAACCATCATGAGTCCGTACCGGCTGCCCTGCCGAGTTGAGTACGCGCAAGGCCGGAATCGGCCCGACGCGCAGCCGTCGCACTTCTTCAGCATCCGCGTCGGCATCCAGCAAGACCAACGTCCATCCCGTCAGTTCCTTCTGCACAGCCGGTCGCACGATCTCCTTATCCAATCGCTTACACCAGCCACACCAATCCGCGCCGACGCGCACCAGGATTGAAGTCTTGCGTCGACGAGCTTCTTCCACGGCCGGAGCCAAGTCACGGTGCCAGACCAGCAGCTTGGCGTCCGCCGGCTTCTCGGCCACGTCGATCGGCCCCAACGGTTCGTCGTCGGCAAATACAGGAATCCAGATGGCCAGGACGAAACTGGCGATCAACCCACGCAACGTGATCGAAACAGTTTGCATCTCAGTCATCCTTGGGCGGACGGGCAGGTTGGCCATGAGTGATCGCGGCCCAGAATTCGTCATAGTTGAACTTGGGACTGTTCTCGTGATCATGACATTGAATGCATCGATCACGCGCATCGTAAAGAGTTCGCGTCGCCGGTCGCAGCACATGAGCCTGCCCCGGTCCATGACAGCTTTCGCAACCGACATTCTGTCGCAGACCACCGAGCGCCATGGAACGGAAGCCGCCCGGTTGTCCGTACCCCGTCGTATGACAGTGCTGACAATACGGGTCCATCTGCGATTGCTTGTCGACCAGCGTCTGCCAGGCGTGGCCATGCCGAGTTTCCGACCACTGCTGACAGTCGTTCGGATGACACCTCTGACAAGCCTCGGTTCCCGCCACCTGGAAATTCGAAGGAAGATCCCCCGCCAACACGGGGGCAAATCCGGTCTGATCGGCCGTGAAATCGATCCGTGCCAGTTCGTCGCGAAAGCGCTTCAAGTTCTTGGCCTGAGTCGAGTCGTCGGCAATCTCCTCACTCAGTTCGACAATCTTTCCGTCCCACTGCCCGTTAAGAATGGGTTGCTCCAAGTGGACGAGGAACTTTCCTTTGTTCGTTGTCGCTCCCCAGATGGCAGGCCCGGTGCGACGCGGCGCGATCGATTGTCGAGTCGGGCCGCCAACAATCATGTCCGCTTCGGGAACCTGGGATACTAACTGTTCCAATTCGTCTTCAGGCAGGTAAGCCAGCACCAGCAACTGATCAAACTGGCCCTTCAAGCTTGGGATTAGTCGCATCAGTGCATCACGCGGACTCTCGATCTGCAGCCCCTCACGGGCATATTTCTTCGACAACACACCCGCGATCGCAATCCGCTGGTCACCCAGTTTCGCAATGCGATGCGTCGGCACGATCTCTTGTCCGCCAGCGTCTTTCACGTTCGTACTGATCAACGGGGCCTTCAGCTTCTCGACATACTCTCGCAGCGATGTAGCCCCCAACGACGCCTCGGTGGCACCGATGTTATGCGCCGCCAGTTGCATCTGGATCTCGCCGCGCAGCACCGCCTCAAACTTCAGTCGGTCGTACGCCGAACTACCACCGGGAGCCCCCCCTGCATCGGCCAGCAACACGTCGGCCGTCTGGCGAACGCCGTCGACATAGGTTGCTCGCCTCAATAGACCGCCCGCCTGCTTCGACGAGCAGCCGCACGGAACGATCCAGCCTGCTGTATCACAACTGACAATCACAGCCGACGGTCGCATCACCTTTGCCATTGGTGTGGCAGTCTTATTGCAGCCCACGCTCAAGCAACAAAGCATCGTCGCAGCGACCGCTACGGAAACTGATTGCCGAGAGGTCTGTCTATTGAGGGTCATGCGGTCGATCAAACGGAACGGGGTTGTTCGTACTCATGAAAGACTTATCGAACCGTCAACGCATCACATCAATACATCAGCGCGTATGCCAGTATGTTGACATTCACGTCCACGCAATTGGTGATCTCATTCCCGCCGCAACAACAGCAACCCTGACTGTGTTCGGTGTCGTTCAGACCATCGGGCGAGTAGATGACGCCTAGTCGTCCGCCGATCGTCACCCCTTCCAGCGGCTTGGGCTTGCCATGCTTCGCCTTTAACTCGGCAATGTCATAGATCGTGTGAAAGACCGCATGATCCATCGCCAGCGAACCGAGCTTGGCATCCGTAAAGACGATCGCCATCTCGCGTCGGAACGATCGATCCCAATCTGCGGACGAACAACCCGACGAGGCCAACAGCATGCCGCCGCGTTCCACAAACCGTCGCAAGTTCTCGCGTTCTTTGTCCGGCAGCGTGAACTCACCTTCCCCGGTCATGATCACCAGCGGATGAGCGTACAACTCTTCACTGGCCAGTTTGACCGCATGGAAACGTCGGCTGGTGGAGATCGCCGATTCCTTTTCGGCCTTCGCCAGGAAGTGATCGGAAAAGCACTTGCTGCTTTTCGTTCCCGCATAAACCAGATTGGCGACCTGGACGATGCTTTGTGGCTCGCCACCCGGTTGCTGTGGTTCGGGAACCATGACGTACGCAGACGCCGTCGGCGTGGTTGGAGCTTTCACGGCTCCGGTTTGACCCAGGATCGTTGTTGCTAACATAGCCAATGTGGCACAGAGCGCGAGCCCCCCTCGTAGGA
>DASYEA010000130.1:0-10818 GCA_036499265.1 Schlesneria sp.
CCACAACTGCCATTCACCCAAGGTCTTGGCGACCTTGGCTACAAGAACCACACTCCCACGGAGGTTGTGTCATGCGCAATGCCAACAACTCAAACTCTTCATCTTTGCGCCTTCGCGCCTTTGCGTTCAAAACCTCGCCACGCCAAAACCGACTACGACACTCCGCACCACTTCACTTTGGATCTTGCGCCCGCAGACCGAGGTTGTGTCATGCAGCCCCTCGATCCAATGCCAACAGCTTCCCAACAGACCCGGGCCAAGTCGACGTGCGAACAACCGCAACTGCCATTCACCCAAGGTCTTGGCGACCTTGGCTACAGGAACAACACTCATCACGGAGGTTGTGTCATGCAACCGCGAAAAGCCTTCTCCCGTTTTCCAATTACAAAATTTGCAATTCGCAATTTGCAATTTGCAATGCCCTACCTACTGCCCAATCGCTCAGCCCCGCCCCCCTTAGCCTCTTGAGTTGTGTCACACGCAATGAACTGCCAGCATAAGCCCAATGAACTTCACCTCGTCCGCGCAGCAGGAGCGTTTTGATATGCGTTTGGTCGCCTCTTTGCAGATCGCAGTTCTGTCAGTCGCTTTCGTCGCCACCTCGGTGTTCGCCGCTGACGCACCCGTGCGAGTCGTCGTCTGGGACGAACAACAACCTGCACAAAAGCCGGCTTATGAAAATTTCCTCGGCAATGCGATTGCCGACTATCTCAAGTCGCGACCCGGCTTCTCTGTCACCAGCGTCAACCAGAACGATGCAGAGCAGGGGTTGTCCGACGCGATGCTGGACAAGTGCGATGTCCTGATCTGGTGGGGCCACGTCCGTCAGCGCGAGATCAAATGGGAAACCGGCCAAAAGCTGGTCGAGCGAATCAAGCAGGGGAAACTGTCACTGATCGCACTCCACTCCGCTCATTGGTCAACTCCCTTCATCGAGGCGATGAACGAACGCGCGATTGCGGATGCCCTGGCGAAGCTTACCCCAGAACAGCGCAAGACGGTGAAAGTCGAACCGATCCGGCCGGCCTATGGCGTCCCCAAGCGTGATGCCGATGTGTCGCCTTCGTCGGAAGTGATCACTCAGCCGGATGGATCGTTGCTCCTCAAGGTGAAACTCCCCAACTGCTGTTTCCCCGCTTATCGCCCTGACGGTAAGCCGAGTCACGTTCGAGTCACTCAGCCCAATCATCCGATCGCTCGCGGTGTACCAGCCATGTTCGATATTCCTCACACAGAGATGTACGACGAGCACTTCCACGTTCCTGTTCCAGACGAAGTGATCTTTGAAGAAAACTGGGATGCGGGCGAGCACTTTCGCAGTGGAGCCGTCTGGAAGATAGGACAAGGACGCGTCTTCTACTTCCGCCCGGGTCACGAGACATTCGATGTCTTCAAGCAACCCGAACCATTGTTGATCCTGGAAAATGCGTCACGCTGGCTGGCCGAACAGCAGCGTCATCCTGCCGTCTCGCGCGGCTATACGCTTCCCGTCATCGATCTGGCCGACGAAACGAAACGACAGACGATCGTCGATCGCGAACCCGGCCAGTATCTGGGACATCCGACAACAGTTCTTCTCGAAGACGGCAAAACGATTCTGTGCGTCTACCCGAAAGGGCACGGCAAGGGAGCAATCACTTACAAACGCAGCCCCGACGGCGGATTGAATTGGTCTGATCGGATCCCTGTCCCTGAAAATTGGGCGACCTCAAAAGAGACCCCCACGATCCATCGCGTGATCGATGCCAGCGGAAAGAAACGACTGATCGTCTGGTCAGGCAAGTATCCGGCTCGACTCGCTTCGAGCGATGACGACGGCCAAACTTGGAGCGAGCTGAAACAGGTCGGTGACTGGGGCGGGATTGTCGTCATGGGGTTTGTCGAACCGCTCGCGAATGCCCCCGGCCACTACATGGCAATGTTTCACGATGATGGTCGCTATTTCGCTCAGCCAGCCCACCCAACGAGACCGGTCACGTTCACGCTCTATCAGACGAACTCAACCGACGGTGGCCTGACATGGTCGACACCACGCATGTTGTTCGCTAGGCAGGATGTCCACCTGTGCGAACCCGGACTGATTCGTTCACCCGACGGAAAAGAGTTGGCAGTGCTGTTGCGCGAGAACTCACGCAGGAAGAACTCTCACGTGATTTTCTCGCGTGATGAGGGAAAGACCTGGACGGAGCCACGCGAGTTGCCTGGTTCACTGACCGGGGATCGACACGTCGCCAAATACACTGCCGATGGCCGATTGTTCATCTCGTTCCGCGACACGACTCTGGAGAGCAAGACCAAGGGTGATTGGGTCGCCTGGGTCGGGCGATACGAAGACATCGTCCAAAGCCGCGAAGGCCAGTATCGCGTTCGCCTGATGAAGAATCACAAGGGCTTTGACTGCGCCTATCCGGGAGTCGAAATCCTGCCGGACGACACCGTCGTCACCACGACCTACGGTCACTGGCAGCCCAATGAATTGCCTTACATCGTCAGCGTGCGATTGAAGCTGAAAGAAATAGACGACCATGCACGATGATGGATTGTTCGAGTTTTGGCTTGGGTGCCACGGTTTTGGAGTCTTCGACAAGGCCGTGTCTTTGGCGAATGACAGGGCAGGTAGAAGCGTGCCAAAGCGATAAGCGATGCCTATTCAACCTGTTCAATCTCAGACTCATCCTCATCATCGCTGTCTGGCAGGACTCCTTCGCGATATCCCTGCCAGACCACTCCAGCCGCGTCGGTGTAGTCGGCTCCCTCTTCTTCGATTCCCACCAGTTCCGCAGAAAGAGGGAAGCAGCGCTGTTGCCACTGCATCGCCATCTGGCCCGCTTCAGTTTCATCGTGGGCCAGCACTCCCCATGGAATATCGTATGCCGTCCAACCGTCCTCACCGGCAAGTTGACCGCCGAATGATTGCCAGCGTTCATCGAGCGGCTGCCGCAGCAGGCAGCGATAGAAGTTCACTTTCTCCGAGCTGTTTTCTTCGGTTAACGGCTTGCGGTACACAGCAAACATTTCATTCGGAGCCAAGCCGGACTCGAGCAACCGAGTCTCCAATTGCACCAGGGAGATATCGTCGGAAGGAACACATTCCCGCGTCGATTGCCACAGCCGCATGAACATCTTTTGCAGGCCGGCCGCCGTCAGGTAAGTCACTTCCGACAACGGCAAGGCCAACACTTCGGACAACTGTTGACGAAAGGAGTCCAGATCCTTCATCCCCGCAAATGCACTGGCCCGCAAGACCAGCACGTGGTAGGACAAATCGGGATTCAATTCCACTTCCCGATCCAGGCTGGCAAGCGATTCCCCGGGACGATTCAGCTCCAGCAGCGCACTGGCGCGATAGTAGTGGGACCAGGGTTGGTCCGGCAGCAGTTCGTCGTAGCGATCCAGATAAGTCAGGGTCGCCTCGTACTGCTCGGTATGGTTGGCGTTCATTGCCGCTTCCCAAGCCACGTCGGGATCATCACAACCTTCACGCAGAGCCATGTCGAGCACCGCCACGGCATCACGAGGACGATCCGTTCGCGTGTAGACCTCGGACAGTCGCAGGGCGAGATGACCAGAAGACCGATTCAGGCGGAAGCCACGGGCGAGGCACCGTTCGGCCTCACCATAGTCTTCTTCCTCAAGATAGTACGAACCAGCGCGAGCGAAGTTGTCGCTGGAATTGGTATCCAGATCGAGCGATTCGCGAAATTGCTTCCCGAGGCGATCAGTCGTAATCAGTTCATCCAAGGCCCCATCGGACACCCCACGCAGATGACTCCCCAACGCCGCCTGCATACTGAGGACCGTCGCATTTTGAGGAAAGCGCTTCGTCAACGCTTCGGACCAGTGCCACGTCTCGGCGGCTCGCGATTCATCGATGTTCACGAAACGAACCACGTGCATCAACTGGCTGGCGTCTTCGAGATGAGAGACCGTGTCCGGCGACACGGTCAGGATGTCGTTCAAGATCGCCGTCAGGACATCCGGCTCGCCACCACTTTGAATCATTCGGCCATAGAACGCCTGAATCCCTTCACCGAGCGGCGTGGCAGCCGCTTCGGGTTCTTCGCTTTCCCCTTGTTCTTCGGTGGCTTCTTCAACAGCGACAAGATCATCCTTGATCGCGTTTACGGGGATCACCGTCGTCTTATCAGCAAAGGGTCCAATCGTAACAGGGCCGCAGAGGGCGAGCGGCGTCACCGGGATCGACTCGTCCAGGATTCGTTCCAGTCGACGCAGCGTCACCCAATCGCGTGCCTGTTGAGCCGCTTCTTGCAGTGGTCGCGCCAGTGCCTGGGCTCGCGGCATCTTGCCCGTGAGACGCGCGATCGCGACCAGTCGCAGCCGGACTTCAAACCACTTGGTCGTACACTTCTGCTCTCGCAGCAAGACATCCCACGGCTGGATCAATGCAATCGCCGCATCGTGATCTCCGCGACAATTCTCCACGAAGGCATAGGCCAGATCGTGATCAAGGAAGTGAGCGGGAAACTCATCACGGGGCGGTTCGATGATCACCGCATCATCGGGACCGTCGTAGATTTCACCTTCTTCGAACGAGAGCAACTTCGGGAGTGCGTCCAACTTCTCGGGGCAACCCGCCAAATGGCACAACTCGACAGCTCGCAAGTACGTGTCCAGTCGTCCGGCATATGGGCTATGATAGACTTCGCTCAATTTCCACGACTGATCCAGCATATCCAGGGCCGCTTCCAACTGGCCGTTGACCATCAGGATCCGCATGCTGTCCTTGGCACCGACATGACGGCGATCATGCGGACCGGGATCTTTGTTATTGATCCCCACGCGAGCATGGTGCAGCGCCATGTCCAGATCATCGGCGGCGATGTACACATCGGTCGCGTACTCACGGAAGCACGAAACGCACTGCATCTTGCCGGTACGGCGACAGACCTGAATCCCGTCCGTGATGCACTGATGCATGCCGTCAGAGTTATACCCGTTCGATTCCGCCGTGTTCACCGCGAGGTTGTCGTAGGAACACGCCGTCAGCCACCACTTGGTTCGTTGATATTCATCCTCTGGCAGATTCGGTTGGAACTGCCGGGCGCGATCTTCGCTTTCCAGCAACGTGATCAGTTCAATTGCGACATCGCGACCCGCAGTCGGTTGCAGGATATTCCGTGAATCATTCATCACATGGAAGCTGGCCGTCATGTACGGCATCAGTCGTTGTTCGACTCGCGCCAGTCGCTTGGCCTCGTTGGCCACTCGCAGCATGGTCCGATAGTGACACCGCTCGCTCAGATCTGAAACTTCTTGATTCAGCTCTTGAAGTTTTTCGTCAACGTCCTCGAATTCGGAGTCTGACATGTCGAGGTTCCCTGGAGATGATTTACCGAGTGGTCTTGAGATGTGCTTGGCAGGCTGTCACTGCATCAATCAGGAGGCAATTCCCCTTCGCGCTGTCCTTGCCAGACAACGCCCGGGAAATCCTGATAAGTTTCTTCACTACTTTCCACTTCGCGGACTTCCGCCGGCAACGGATAGCAGCGCTGCTGCCATTCCAGGACTCGCCGACGAGCATCTGCTTCATCCGCGGCGAGCACTCCCCAAGCCACGCTGTATGCGATCCAGTCTTCATCACTCGCCAGACACCCCGGCGAAGTCCGCCACTCTTGATCCAGAGGTTGCCGAACGGTCACCCGGAAGAACCGCACTTCCCCCTTGGGCTTGCTCCCATCCGTGGGAACACGAATCGCGTCGAAGAAATCATTCGCCGCCAGGCCAGTGGCGACCAGGAAATCTTCGAGGACTCGCCGCAAGGGATCATCGTCGCTGAGCAAGCCAGCCGACGCCCACAATCGATGAAACAAACGCTGCAATCCCGCTGGCGAAAGGTAGATGACCGAGGTCAGCGGAATCGACAACAGTTCCATCAATTGCGCACGAAATTCGTCCTTATCTTTCAACAGCCCAAGTGCCGTGACCCGCTGCAACTGAGTGGGATAGGGGGCATCGGGATTGTCCTGGGCCTCGCGGTCCAGTGCGGCCAAGGCTTCCGCTGGTCGATTCAATTCGAGCAACGAAAAGGCGCGATAGTGATTGGTCCAGGCGTGCTTCGGCATCTCACTTTCGAACCGATCCAAGTAAGCGAGCGCCGCTTCGAACTGTTCGAGGTTATTGGCCCTGAGCGCAGCCTCCCACGCCAACTGAGGATCATTCGCTCCCTCGCGCAGGGCCATGTCCAACACGGCCAACGCATCGCGAGGACGGTCCGTCATCGAATAGACTTCGGCCAAACTCAACGCGACGATTGCCGAGGTCCGATCGAGACGATAGCTGCGAGCCAGGCAGCGTTCTGCTTCGCCGAAGTTCTCCTGACGGACATAATAGATCCCGGCGCGGGCGAAGTTGGTGGGCGAATCGAAGTCCAGATCCAGCGATTGCCGAAACATCGCTTCGACTCGTTCTGGACTCACAACATCATCCAGATCGGCACCAGGCAACTCTCGCAAATGAGCGGCCAGCGCGGCGAACATGCTCAGGATCATCGGCTGTGCCGGATGGTGTTCGAGGATCTGCTGAGCCCACGCCAGGACCGTACGACTTTGTGCCGCCCCAGTGACGAAGCGTACGAGATGCAGCAGCCGACCTGCGTCGTCGTGATCAGGGACCGATGCAGGTTCGATGGCGAGGATCTCGGCGGCAATGGCGGCCACCATTTCAGCCTCGCCTTCACTTGCTTCGAGCCGCTCGTAGAGAGAAGTGATCAAAGGCGACAACGGGGAGACCGCCCCCGCAATCGGCACCTCTACACCAACCGGTTCAATCTCAGTTGTGTGGATCTTCGACTCGATCGCTTCTCGAGTCGCGAATGGTCCACAGTCCGGGACGCCCACGATGGCCAGCGGTGTCACGGGAACCGACTCGTCGAGCAACCACTTCAACCGCCGCAGAGTCAGCCAGTCTCGCGATTGCCTGGCAATATCCTCGCAGGACTTCGCCAATGTGCGAGCCTGATCCAACTTACCTGCCATCCGGCACGCGGCGATCAATCGGCAGCGAACACCGAACCATCTATTCAGACATTGCTCTTGATGCAGTTGGCGATCCCAGGGATGCAGCAACCGAATCGCCTGTTCGGCATCACCGGCGCAGGCGGCCTCGACCGCCATCGACTGGTCGCGCAGATACTTGAAATAAGGACATTCATCTTGAGGAGGGATTCTAAGCAGTTGGTCTTCCGGAAGATCAATGACTTCGTCTTCGGTCACAATCCGCGGCAGCTTCGCGAGCAAGTCTTGCCGTCCTGCCACCGCCATCACCTCGCGAGCCAACGGCAGAAAGTTGAGCTTCGCCAGATAGGGATTGTGAAACTCCAGACAGTACTGCCAGCCTTCCTGCACCATCTCGACAGCAGCAGCCAGATTTCCCTGCAGGCTCAGCAGCGTGGCCACATCGTCGGCACTGGCGACTTTGCGATTGGCGTCATCCGCATCCTGCAGATGCAGGCTGCCGCGCGCGAAGTGCAGGGCCATCTCCAGGTCGTCAGCGGAACGATAGACTTCGACGGCAAATTCTCGAAAGTGCAGGGTATCGCGCAGGTTTCCGGTACGACGACAGACCGTCATCCCATCGGAGATGCATTGGTGCATGCCATCGGAGTTGTATCCCTGAGCATGCCCCGTCAGCGTCGCCAGCTTCTTGTAGGTGAAACCTGTCAGCCACCACTTCGTGTGCTCGTATTCGTCCATCGGCAGATCGGACTGGAACGACCGCGCCAGTTCTTCGTCTTCCAGCAGCGCAATCATCTCGACCGCGACATCGTTTCCCTGCTTCATATCCAGCACGTCATCGGCGGAATTGATCAGGTGAAAACTGAAGGACAGGAACGGAATCAGCCGGTGTTCTTGCTTGGCGAGTCGACGGCCTTCGCGGGCTATGCGAATAACACTGCGGTTGTAACAGAGTCGACTGGCCTCACGGATTCGCTCTTCGATTTCGTCCAGACGTTGATCGACGTCGTCAAGTTCTTCGTCAGACATGAAGATCGTTCCGAGTTGTCCGCTGTTGCCAATCGAATGTGGAGCCCAATTCTACCAAATGACCGTACGCGATTCCGCTCACTGAAAACATCAATGAGGGTTCCACTACTTCGGAGTCTCGCCTGGCTAGTGCAAAGGCCCGCTTCCACCGAGATGAACTCGGTGGGGATTGGCGAGTGTGCTAGCTCTTCTTTTGGCCCCACAGGGCTTCGGCGATCCAATCGAGATCGTCCGACTGTTGCGACTGCACGGCACGGGGGACGGCAGCGCCAGCCGAGTTCAACGCTGAAACGACCAGCAATCGCAGGACGCTCGCCAGTGGTGTTCCGGCTCGTTGTTCGAGGACGCGTTTCACCAGTCTGTGATTGCGGTTCAACAACACTTCGTTGCGAGCGGGTTCGTCACCTTCGAAGTGTGAATCGATCAGGCGCTGGAACCCTGCGGGGACGGTTCCTTGGCGCTTCAATTCTTCGTAAGTCTTCTGAAGTTCGTGGCGGTCGTTCAGGAACGCCATCACGGGCTGATCCGTTCGAAAGGTCGCCACCATCACTCGCGCTTCAGTCGATGACAGAAAATCCTGCCACTCGGGAGACGCGTCTTCCATATCCTGCACGCCCAGGATCTGCGAGGCGAAGCCGCTGGCGCTGGGACTGGCGACGCGCAAGTCGATCGACTCACCCTTGGCTGCAGCGACATCACCCGTCATGGCGGCGAGCAACGACTCTTCGAAGCTGCGCAGTGTTTGAACGCACGGAGCATCCGTCTGAGCGAACAGCGAGTTGACCCAGCGTTCCTGCCTGCGGTCGGTGTTGTACCAGAGGACTCGATCGGCATCAGTTTCAAACAGTGGATCCGCGGCGCTGCGAGCGAGGATCTCGTCGCAGGTGAGCGCTCCGGCTGATGTGGTGAAACGATAGGTCTGTCGCAACAAGTCTCGTAGGCGTCGATCTGACAAGGCGGCACCGGCCAGCGAATAGCGATGCCACGACAACACCGCTTCCAAACGGGACGGATCCGTCTTGGCGAGCTTCTCAAAGTGTTCGAACAGCATCTTTTCGAGTTGCAACCGTGCCGCTTCGAACTTGGCATCACGAACGAGATCTTCGCGACTGGCGGTTGGCGAGCAATCATTCAGTTCAAGCACGCCGCGCAGGAAGGTCGCCCATTGAGGGAGCAGGCCTTGCGTATCGCGTGAGATCACCATGCGTTTGATGGTGGTCGTCACGACCGGTTCACCTGCAAATCCAGGCGTTCGCTGTGGCGTGACATACAAAGCTCCGGCAATCGAGACGGGCTTCTCGACGCGAATTGGGATGATGTCCAGCGGTGCTTCGTTGAACTTCTCTTCCAGAGCCAATTCGACCGCTTCGGCATCGGGGGTCGGGTCGAACCACGCCGCGTTAATGACGTTCGCTCGCTGAGCGGTGCCATTCAGATAGATCGGGATGGGCAGGTAGTCGGCGTACTCTTTAATGGCCGCTTCGATCTGGGCGGGCGTTTCGGCCAGCTTATGGAAATCCGACTTCAATTCGAGCCGGATCGTCGTTCCGGGCTCAGTACGGTCGCACGATTGAAGATCAATCGCGGTCCCTTCACCAGCCGTCCAGCGAATACCCTCATGGCCGCCGACCTTGCGGCTTTCGACGATGATCCGGTCGGCCAGCAGGAAGGCGCTGAAGAGACCAATTCCGAATTGACCGATCAACATCTCACCTTCGGCACTCGCATTTCCCGCCGCGGAAGGATGTCGTCCCTTCAGCAGGCCGGTGATGCCAATGCCCAACGTGCCCAGATATTTTTCGGCTTCATCGGCGGTCAATCCAATCCCGTCGTCGCTGACTTCCAGGGTGTGTTGTTCGGCATCCGTCCGAATGTTGATCTGGCCTTTGTAGGAGAGATCCGACAGTCGTCGTCGCTGGATGGCATCGTGAGCGTTCTGCAGCAATTCGCGGATCGGGGTATCGCTGCGGCTGTACAGCGACGTCCCCATGATTTGAATGATTCCGGCCACATCGACCTGAAACGAAATCCGGCGACTCCAACTGGACATTCTGGCTTTCTTTGATGCACGTAATTGGCGTCGACACGACGTGACGAAATTCTCAGGAAAGGTTCGACACAAACTGTAATCTGTCCTGCCCGTCTCGGCCACCGCGCGGGGTTATTGCACTGCTGTCGAATGTAACGCAAAGACGCAAAGTCGTAGAGACGCAAAGGAAACCAGGACGATTCCTCGCATTTCCCTTTGCGTCTCTGCACCTTGGCGACTTTGCGTTGATTCCGTCCCGTCCGCAGTTGCAACCCGGATTTTCAGAGAGATTAGCTCGCTTCGCTTTACCGAAGTTAACTTGTGGCAAGTCCTTCCCGGACTTGGGAAACACAATCGACTTCAATCTGATCCGATTCGTAGAACAATTTCGGACGCAAGGCTATCATTCGAAACCGACCTTAACCGGCTTCACTGTCCCGATGATCTGCAGGAATTTCGATGAAGATTCACGAATATCAAGCCAAGCAACTTCTGGCCAAGTCCGGCGTCAAGGTGCCTCGCGGCATTGTCGCGAAGACCCCTGATGAAGCGGCTGCCGCCTTCACGGAACTGGGCGGGCCGCTGGCTGTCGTCAAGTCTCAGATCCATGCCGGTGGACGCGGAAAAGGTCGTTTCAAGCAGCATCCCGATCAGCCCGGCGTCGTCCTGGTGAAGACCGCCGATGCCGCCAAGGATCATGCCACTCGGATGCTGGGCAGCACGCTGGTCACCATTCAGACCGGAGCCGAGGGGAAAGCCGTCAGCACGCTGCTGATCGAAGAAGGA